>JAITDQ010000117.1 GCA_031282485.1 Tannerella sp.
AGTTGGTATTGTGTCCCGTATTGATTATCTTTGCACACATGTTTTTATTCGCGGATATATGAAAAAAATTAATATACTTACGATTGCCTTGCTCGGTTATTTGCTTGTAATGAGTTATATAGGATGGCCGGGACGGCATAATAAGTCCAATTACACGGAATATTTCACTGTGATAGGGGTTACGGTGGTCGTGATTTTTTTGTTGCGTTTTCTGCGTATCCGGCTATATAAGACGAAGAATAAGCGAAAAGAAGATAAACTGTTGTAAGATGCGTTATACGAATTATTATCCGTCTTCGGGAATGTATCATGTCTCCATACCCCTGTTAATGGGTACGCGGCTGGACGTTTTGCTGTTCGGCGACGACCGGCAAGCGCTGGAATACGTATGGAATGATGCGGAAGCCGAACTGAGGCGTCTGGAAAAAATGCTGAATCGTTTTGATCATGAGAGCGAAGTGGCGAAAGTAAATGCGGACGCGCAGTTTTCGTCCGTCCGGTTGTCGGACGAATTGTGGGAGATTTTACTCGATTGCCGCAGGTATTATGACTTGACGGACGGGTACTTTGACATTACGTTGTCCGATTTCGGGAAAATCGTTTTTATGGAAGAAACGCATAGCATACTTTTGGACAAATATGGTTTGATGCTGGATTTCGGCGGATATGCCAAGGGATATGCCTTGAAGTGTGTGCGTGAACGTTTTGCCGGCGCCGGTATCGAACGGGCGCTGGTTAATTTCGGAAACAGTGCGACGCTGGCCGTGGGAACACATCCTTATGGCGACAGCTGGCCTGTCTGTTTTGAAGATCCCTGCGGCAGGACGGCGCCGGTAAAAATAGATCTTCGTGACACCTCAATGTCGGTGTCGGGGAATATGCCGTCGCATCCGGAGCATATCGTTAATACGAAAACAGCCGAATTTGTCCGTGGAGACCGAATGGTAGCCGTAGTTTCCGACGATCCGGTAGATGCGGAAGTGTTGACAACCGCATGGATTGCTTCGGAAAACGAGCGGGAACCGGACTGGATGGGGAAATTTGAGTTGAGAAATACATATAAAATAATATGACAAGAAATTTTGAATTGGAGACTTTTAATCGTCGGGATTTTTTTAAAACGCTCGGGAGCAGCAGTTTGATTACCCTGTTTCCGTGGTTGCAGTCGTGTACGAAAGAAGCGGTAACGGCCGTTTCGGGTGAAAAATTGCGTCTTGGTATTATCGGTACCGGTTCGCGTGGTATGTATCATTTGAATAATCTGTTGGATATACCGCAGGCAGAAGTAATCGCTTTGTGTGATGACTATGACCCGCATCTGCAGCAGGCAGTGGCCTTATATCCGAAAGCGAAAACGTATGATGATTATTGTAAGCTGCTTGAGAATAAGGATATTCAGGCCGTCCTGATCGTTACACCCCTGAACGAACACGAACAAATGACGATTGACGCGTTTGCGGCCGGGAAGCATGTGTTCTGTGAGAAATCAATGGCTTTGACCCTTGACGGTTGCCGCAGGATATACGACGCTTACAGAAAATCGGGGAAAGTTTTGTATATAGGACAGCAGCGATTGTTCGATCCGAAGTATATACGGGCAATGGCAATGATACACAGCGGCCTGATAGGGACGATAACGGGCATGCGGGCTTATTGGTACCGCAATAACGACTGGCGCCGCCCGGTTCCTTCGCCCGAACAAGAACGCAGGATAAACTGGCGGCTGTACCGTAACTCATCGGCCGGGTTGGTGACGGAGCTTGCCGCACATCAGTTGCAGGTAGGCGACTGGGCTTTGGGACTGCGCCCGGAGAGCGTTATGGGTTATGGCGATATCGTTTACTGGAAAGACGGCCGTGAAGTGTATGATAATATCAGTCTTATATATCGTTATCCGAATGGCGTCAAAATGTCGTACGAATCGGTTATTTCAAATAAATTTTTAGGCTTGGAAGAAATGATACTCGGCGATAAAGGCACAATGGAGCTGGAGAAAGGCAAATATTATTTTGAAGAAGCGCAACCGGCGCCCGGTATTCTTCAACTGATAAATCAGATCGAACATAAGGTTTTCGATAACGTATCGTTTGCGGGGCCGAGTTGGGTGCCGGAGACGGCCTCTATCAGTAAGGGCTATTATGTAGTGGAAAACGTCCGTACAACGAGCGGCGCATCGTCGGTCGGCGCTGCAGGCGACGGTTCCGTCGAACTGCTTACGGCGTTTTGTAATTCGGCTGTCACAGGCCAACGGAATGATACACTGGCGGAAGAAGCTTATTATTCCTCCGTATATGCATTGCTCGGCCTGAAAGCTATGGACGAAAAACGAGTGGTGGATTTCCCGGAAGAACTGGATATTTCGAAAGAACGCAATCTCTAATTTGAAACGGATTCATGACACAATGCTATTTTTGATAAGAATATAATGTTATAAATGAAAGAAATGAAAGACCTTGTTATATCCGCCAAACGGCAGAAAACGGAAGTAAAATGGCTTGCAGGATGCTTTTGCACGGCGTTTTTGCTGAACATTTTGTCCATTATTATTTATAAAACTTCGTGGTCGGAGATCTTTTCCCAGCTTCTGTGGATTTTTATTATCTTCCTCATTTTGTATGCCGCAACGTGTGTATTAAGAATTATCTGTTACGTCGTACGGCGATTGTTTTGAAAATTGTACGGGTTGAAACGACGTAAACGGTTTCAGTCTGTATAATATAATGTATATGTATGGCGGGACTTTATGTACACGTTCCTTTCTGTGTAAAACGTTGCATTTATTGCGATTTTTACTCTAATGTTCGAATGGAATATAAGGAAGATTATCTGTCCGCAGTGATACGGGAGATGAAAATGCGTCGTGATTATTTGTCCGGCGAGCCGGTAAAGACCGTTTATTTTGGCGGAGGAACGCCTTCGCAATTGAGCCGGTATGATTTTGAGCGTTTATTTGATACAATCAATCAATCGTTTTCATTCTCGCCGGAGCCTGAAATTACCATTGAAGTGAATCCCGACGACCTGTCGGAAGAATATGTTTTATCTTTGACAAAATTCCCATTTAACCGTATAAGTATCGGCATACAGAGTTTCAAAGAAGAAGATCTTCGTTTCCTGAACCGCCGGCATACGGCGGCGGACGCGATGAAGGCCGTTTATCGCTGTAAGGAAGCCGGTTTTGATAATATAAGCATTGATCTGATATACGGCTTACCCGGACAGACCGCCGGCGAATGGTCGGATAATATTGAAAAAGCCATAGCGCTTGATGTTTCCCATATATCGGCTTACAGCCTTACCTTCGAGGAAGGTACGCTAATTTATGACAAGGTAAAACGCGGCGATATACAACCTGTGGAAGACGAATTGTGCGAATCGTTTTTTTATCTCCTTAAAAAGAAACTGGCTGAGGCAGGTTTTGTGCATTATGAAATATCCAATTTTGCGAAAAGCAGCCCGTCTTACCCGGGTGGCCGGATATCCATCCATAACTCTTCATACTGGACAGGCGTCCGTTATCTGGGCGTCGGCCCGTCGGCTCATTCCTATAACGGAGAGAGCCGTTCATGGAATGTATCCTCCCTGTCAACGTATATCCGCTCCATAAACGAAAAGTCCGAAATCCCTCATGAAACGGAGTATTTGGATGAACGGACGAGGTATAATGACTATGTGATAACCCGTTTGCGGACTGTGTGGGGAATTTCGTTAGATGAGTTGAAAAAAGAATTTGGGGAAGAGCGAAAAGGCTATTTTTTGAAGAAATCGGAATCGTTTTTGCGTTTAAAAAAGTTAAAAATAGAGGGTGGATATGTTAAAGTTGCAGCAGCCGGTTTGTTTGTATCAGATACAATTATGCGTGAATTAATAGCTATTTAAAAGGGTTTTTGCGTACGAAACCATGATTTTCCAGGACAAAATACAGGAAATTTTGTACGTCTTTTATTTTGCGGTTAAAAAAAAAGCTTTTATATTTGCCTCGCTAAAAAGATAGAAACGTGCCAAACTTATATATAATATCCGGATGCAATGGTGCCGGGAAGACGACCGCCTCCTATGCAATATTACCGGAAATGTTGAACTGTAAGGAATTTGTAAATTCGGATGAGATAGCAAAAGGTCTGTCTCCGTTTAATGCCAATACAATGGCAGTTGCAGTGGAAGCAAGCAGGATTATGTATAAACGTATCAGAGAGCTGATAGAAGTGGCCGAGACATTTGCATTGGAGACAACGCTGGCAAGTAGATCAATCGCCAAGCTAATCAAAAATGCACAGTCCAAAGGATACAATGTAACTTTATTGTATTTCTGGTTGAATACACCGGATTTGGCTGTTGAACGTGTCAAAAACAGAGTAGCAGCAGGAGGACATAATGTAAATGAACCGACAGTGCGCCGTCGTTACCGTGCGGGGATCCTGAATTTGTTTGATTTATATATGCCGATATGCGATTATTGGATGATAACAGATAATTCCTTGTCGCCGATGGAAGTGATAGCCAAAGGTTTCAGGAATGGAGAAAGAGAAATATATAATGCAGTTGTTTATAATAAATTAAAGAACTATGAATGAACGAGAGCTTCGTAAATTTGAAGAAATTGTTGTAAGAGGTGCGCATTTGGCGTTCCAGCGTTTGGTTAAGGAACGTAAAAAATCAGACGGCGAACTTGTTTTTGCACGTAACGGACGTGTGTTTAAAGTGAAAGCATCTGAATTGGATTAATAATAATATAGCGCAGTTAAAAAGGGGTGTCTTTTTTAAAAGATGCTCCTTTTCGTGTCGATAAACCGTCTTTCGGGAATGAAGATGAGTAACGTCCCCCCGGCAACATTCTTGCCGAAGAATGTTTCAATGTATTGTTTTCACAAAGTGGAAACAATAAAAAAAAACCATTTTATTTTGTATTGCGTCCGGCGTGTATTATCTTTGTACCCATTAAACTTTAAACTTCATTTTTTATGTTAAAGGAAATCTTGGTAGTATCGGGTAAACCCGGATTGTATAAATTGATATCGAAAGGTAAGAATTTGCTGGTAATAGAGTCTTTGATTGATAAGACGCGCATGCCTGCATACGCAAGGGATAAGGTGATATCTTTGGGTGACATATCGGTTTATACGGTTGATGAAGAGGTGTCGATAAGGGAAGTGCTTACCGCAGTAAAAGAAAAGGAAAACGGCGGAAATGTTTCGATAGACTTGTCGAAAGCGCAACCCGATGATTTGCGTGCTTATTTCGCGGAAATATTGCCGAACTTCGACAGGCAACGTGTTTATCCGAGTGATATAAAGAAAGCCTTGAAGTGGTATGAACTTCTTCTGGCGAATGGTATAACGGATTTTTCAAAGAAAGAAGAAGGCGAAACCGTGAATACTGAAGTAAAAGAAGAACATGAACCCGTTGAGGAGGACGCGAAGAAAGCCCCGAAAACAGTGGCTGCGACGCCGACAGCAAAAAAACGGAAAGAAAGCGCGAAAACAGTTACTGCAACAAAAACCGCTCCCAAAGTAAAATCTACGCCCAAGACTTCAACTCCTAAAAAGAGTGTTGTCGGCGCTAAACGCGGAGGGTAAGGAGGGTTAAAATCCGAAATCGTCGATTTCGACTTCCTGTACCTCTTCTTCCGTCGGCAATTCCGCCGTTTGGTGTACGGAATGAGGTACGACGACGATGGCGCGTTCGGGACGGACGGGGCAGATGGATTCGCATCCTCCGCATCCGATGCACAGTTCCGGTTCCACTTTGGGAATTGTAAGCGTTCCTTTATATGGAACCATGTGAACAGCCTGCGAGGGACAGTGTTCCGAACATGCGCCGCAATCGTTTTCTTCCGTGTAAACAACACATAAATCCCTGTAAAAATTAGCGATTCCTATCTGAATTGTCTTTTTATCTTCGGACGTTATCGGCTTGATTGCATTCGTCGGGCATATTTCCGAGCAAACCGTGCAACCGTAATTGCAGTAACTGTCTTCGTAAGACATGTAAGGCTTCAGCATATATCCCAACCCGAATTTCAGTCCGGCGGGATGAAGCACATGCGTCGGACATTGCACGACGCATAAATGACAGCCGGTACACAAGTCTTTAAACCGTTCGATATTTAATGACCCCGGAGGCGTTAAGGGAATCCTTTTTTCGTGATTTTCGTCGCCGTCGCCTTTCGCAAGCGCCGACAGTGGAATGGAACCGGCGATTGCGGCGCTTGTTGTTATGAATGAACGGCGGCTTTCCGATACGGTCACAGAGGAAGGTTTTATGACGCTCTTTGCTTCGGCGTCTTTGGCGACTTTTAATGAACCCGGAGGAGCAAACGTGTACTTTAAACTGTTTCTGTTGCATGCGGATGTGCAGTTAAAACAAGTCACACAACGCGATGCGTCTACCGTCATGTTTTTCGAATCAATAGCCTCTGCTTTGCATGTTTTTTCGCATAAGCTACATTTATTGCATTTGTTTTTGTCGAATGTGATACGGAACAGCGAATAACGCGAAACAAGGCTTAGTAACGCGCCTGCGGGGCAAATCGTATTGCAGAATAATCGTCCCCTGAAAAAAACCATGACGGCAAATACGGAAAATGCGACTGTCGCCGAGATAAATGCAGCGGTCGATATGCGTATGGTAATATTGTACAGGGAATAGATGCCTTTGGAAGAAAGGATTCCGGCTAAAATGTTATTTACCCAAACGGCGACAGGGCGGAATATGTTTGTGGCAATACGCCCGAAATTACTGTACGGGTCGAGGAGCAGACACAATTCCGTCATTCCGCCGACAGTCAGCAGGACTGTTATGCCCAAAATGGCGTAACGCAACCGGTTTGCCGGCTTATGGTAATGAAAACGGTTTTTTTTCTTTTTCCGCTGTTTTTTCTTTCCCAAGCATGATATACGGTTGAATACGTCCATCAAAATGCCGGCCGGACAGATAACCGAACAATAAATGCGCCCGAAGAACAATGTTAACAGGAAATGTACGATAAGCATTATGCCCGCACCTGTTAAAATCACAGGCAACAATTGTATTTCCTGCAATATGCTTGATACATTCGGGAGTATATCCGTGAAATCTATAAAAAATAACAGTAAGGGCGCAAATATAATTACCGCAAGTATTACTCTTAATACTTTCAATATATTTATCGTTTTTTTTCTCATTTATATCCGGTCTTCCTGCTGGTTTAAATTTTTATTCGTTTGATATTTATATTATCCAGATTTGTAGTGCCTAATTTGAGAGATTGCCCCATTTTGATATGTCCGACAGCGTCCAGTTCAAGCTTTTTCACCTGATTAAAGAATTGCAGCGATGCCGTATCGGTAGCGATTATGTCTTTGGAAGCGAGCAGTGTTTTTACGGTTCTTACATCTGCCGCACTTTTTCCCTGCGGGCCGTTCTGGAACATCATGCGATAAGAATCGACGATGTTCAGTACCGGCTTTTTCTCCCAAGTACAAATATCGGCGATACACTGTTGCAGGTCGTTTTGATGAAAATAACGGCGATCCCACACGATTCCCATATAATTTTTCATGGCGCACGACAGTTTTGCGCCTCCATGATTTTTGAGTACGGGGACATTTATCCAAGCGTCCGCTTCGACGAGCGAATTATGTATTTTAACGGACTTCAGGATTTTTGCGTTTGGCAGGGATATTTCTTTTGAATAGTAATTTTCGTCGTTTCCGGGGACGATGACGCCTCCGGCAGCTTCCACCGCGGCTTCAATTCCGCTTGATGCATAACATCTCTTCCAGTCGTCGCATGTATGGTCGAATACGGTTACTTTAGACGCGCCTGCGTCTAAACATTTCTTAACCAATGCCCCGATAAGTTTCGGATTCGTGTTTCCGGCGAGTTCGGGTGCGCGGTCCCAGCCGATATTGGGTTTGATTACTATTTTCTGTCCTTTTTTCACAAAGTTGCCGATGCCTCCGAGGGTTTCCAGTGCTTTGTCCAACATGACTTCCGGTTCTCCACCCATTACTGCGACCATATCCGGCACCCCTTCCACGGCAATCGTATTTGTGTTTAATGCCGCCTGCAAATTATCAAATTTCAGTGATGCCACTGCGCCTGCGCCCATTATAACGCCCGTTCTTAAAAAATCTCTACGTTTCATAATTTCATAGTTGATATATTTCGTGTGCAAATATAGACTTCATTGTTAAATAATAAACGTAGATTCAGGTTAAAAAAAAAGAATCTTATGCGCAAAAAGAAAAGAGTTGCGTGTAAAACGAAAAAAATAAAGGTAAGACGAATAAAAATCCCCCCCGTAACCGGCAAAAATAACCTTACGGTCGATCCTGTTTGCCGCCGACGGTTTTCACGCCTATAAGCCGGTCGTATCGGGCGCCCATGGGATGATAATAGACGGCAATCGTATATTCGTTTTCGGTTTCGAAAAAATTGCCTTCGGTTTCGCTTAGCGTTGCTTTGGCCGCTCCTTTTGCCATGAATACATAGAGATAATTATACAGTCCCTGTTTCAGCATGACGGGTTTTTCGTATGAACCGGTTTCCGTGTTGTATTCCATGCGGCTCCGGTCGTCTATGATATTGTTGAATAAATCGCCTGCGATGTGGATATCGCCGTCGCGCATGAACTCGGAAGCCAGCGAGAAATGTACTACGTAGTAATCCGCCTCGGTAGCCGGGTCTTGACATTCACTGCAGCGGATAAAGAAACGTCCGTTCTGGTCACGGTCGTACAGGTATGAGGTTGCGGCACGTTTCTGATCCTGAAATAATGTTGCATGATAGTAGGGGTTGTAGAAGCCGATTTTTTCCACTCCCATGCCGTTATAGCGGTGCGTCTGAAATTCGATGCGCCGGTATTCATTACCGGCTTCGAATATCAAGTCTCTGTTGTGTTGATATACGAGCTGTTTGTTGATGATCACGGACGGCTGTAAATCCGTGCGTATGTCATTGCGGTTATTATTCCGGTAGACAAATATCTTGAGGTCATTCTGCGGATAAGTTATGTTTACATTTGTTTGATTGATTGTGAAATCAACCTGCTGGTGGGTTTTATTGAAATCAATGTCGGTATTTCCGCTAACGGAGGCATCTATTGCAACCAGCGGTTCGACGACGGAAAAACATGCCGTGAAAACGATGTTATCCCTGTTGTCTTCTTCATAAACCTGAACAGCGTAATTCCCGGAAACGGTGAGTTGCATTTCTTCATTCGGGAAAAATACCTGATAGTTTGTGTAATGGGTCATCGTGTTGATTGAATTGGCAAAGTCTTCTATCGTCACAGTCTGAAATCCCTTCATGTACTCGACAGGCAATAAAGCCGATTTCTTCCAGTCCGCATCACAGTGAACGACGGAATATGCAAACCGCCCGCTCGAACGGTGTAATGCGTCGAAGATTATCCTGATTTTCTTTTCTCCGTTCAGTTCGATAAACGGTTCGGACAGAAGTTCGTCGTCTACTTTTATTTCCAGACTTTTTATGTCGTCGCGAAATATTTCCGTGCGAAACGTTTCCTGTGCGCCGGCAAATCCGCAGGTTGTAAATAAAAGTGTGACGACCGTAAATATATAATATAATGTATACATAATTATAAACTAAAGTTTCACTTACACATATTATGCAAATCATGAATCGGCATGCAAACATACGTGAAAAAGTTCGCTTTTACAAGCGTTGTGAAATAAAAACGGGGCGACCGCGTCAAAAAAGGGAACCTGCCCTGTGTTGAGATATCCTTTCTTTTACGGTTTTAGAGTAATGCCGCAGCGGTTCGGGAAGAAACAGGCGCAAAACCACATTCTCAAAGCGCCGATTTCGCATCTCTTAAAGTGCGGTATATAAGCGGTTTTTGACGGAGCAGAAAATTTGATTAAAGAAATTTTTCTTTATTTTTTCTGCGATTTTGTATGGCGTGTGAAAAAAATGTGTACTTTTGCGCTGCATTTTCAAAATGGAAATTCGTAAAAATATGGCAAAGTTTATTGGAATCAAGAAAGGATTAGACATAAATCTTAAAGGAAAGGCTTCTACTAACGTTTTTTTTAATGTCGGCGAATCCGAAAGTTATGCAATTATCCCTGATCATTATGTTGGTATAACACCCAAAGTGCTCGTTCGCGAGGGTGATAATGTTAAGTCGGGCGCTCCGGTGATGTGTGATAAAAACCGGCCGGAAATAAAATTTGTTTCGCCGGTTAACGGTGTCGTTTCGGGCGTTAATCGTGGGGAAAAACGTAAGGTGTTGAGCATTACGATAAAACCGGATGAACGTGTGAACAGTGAACGGATTGAAATGCAGGATATATCGTCGTATGATGCCGGCGGTTTAAAAGCGCTTCTACTCGAAACGGGTTTGTGGCCTTATATAAAGCAACGTCCGTATGACCGTGTGGCGAATCCGTCGGATACCCCGCGTGACATATTCGTGACGGCTTATAATTCCGCCCCTTTGGCGCCGGAGGTTGACTTTTTGGTGAAATCGGATGAAGGATATTTGCAGACCGGCCTCGGCGTACTTGCAAAACTTACGGGAGGGAAAGTTTACTTTGGCGTGAAACAGGGTTCCCCGCTGGGTTCCGCTGTAAAGGATGTGGAAGTCGTGGAAGTGTCCGGCCCTCATCCGGCAGGGAATGTCGGCGTGCTGATAAATAACGTCAAGCCGGTTAACAAAGGAGAAGTTGTCTGGACGCTTAATGCGGCCGACGTCTTTATGATGGGACGGATGTTGCAGGAAAAGCAATTCGATTTTTCAAAAGTGATCGCATTGACGGGGTCTGAATTTAAACGGTGCGGATATACGAAAGTGATATCGGGATGTAATATCGGCAGTATCGTAAACGGGCTTGTTTCGGAAGGAAACGTACGGTTGATAAGCGGAAATGTCTTAACCGGAACGAAAGTCGGCCGGGAAGATTACCTCGGCGCATACGACAGCCAGATAACCGCCATACCGGAAGGCGATGACGTCGATGAATTTCTTGGCTGGGCTACTCCCGGATTGAATAAATTCAGCGCGAGCCGCACGTATTTCAGCTGGCTGAACGGCGGTAAAAGCGAATATGTACTCGACGCGCGTATACGTGGAGGAAAACGTGCGATGATTATGTCGAACGAATATGATAAGGTGTTCCCAATGGATATTTTACCCGAATATCTTTTGAAAGCTATCATTGCATTTGATATAGATAAAATGGAAAATCTGGGGATATATGAAGTTGCGCCCGAAGATTTTGCATTGTGCGAATTTGTTGACACATCGAAGATAGAG
>JAITDQ010000159.1 GCA_031282485.1 Tannerella sp.
GAAAGCTCCGTCTCGTCGATAAATCCCTTGTGTTTCCACACCGGTTTACCTTGCTTGAAAAGCACAAGCGTGGGCAGCGCTTCGATTTTCTGCTCCCTGATTATTTCGGGGTTTTCATCCAGTTCGATTTTCACGATCTTCAACGTCTCCGGATACTCTTTTTTTAAAGCATCCAGCACGGGAATCAGCCTGCGGCAGCCTCCGCAGTAACTCGAACCGAAATCCACCAGTACCCATTTGCCGGATTCGACAATCTGCCGGAATTGCCCGCCTGTCAACGCCGAATCATCCGCTATGGAAGTTTCGAGCGGATAACCGGAGCCTACCCAGTTGGCAAGACCTCCCGGCAGCGCATAAACTTCCTTCATACCTGCCTCGCGCAACTTGGCGGCGAGGATTTCGCCCCGTCCGCTGTTGATGGAATACGTAAATACGGGTACATTCGGATTTAATTTGCGGACTACCGTTTCGATGTCCAGGCTGTCCGTCACCCGGATGTTGATCGCACCTTTGATGCGGTTTCGTGCAAATTCTTCGGGCGAACGGGCATCAATAATCTGGGGATGCTCCGTTTTTTCAAGTATGCCGGCAAACTCTTTTACGGTAAGATTATTTTTCTGAGCAAGGCATGTCAGGCCGTAAAAGACGGAAAACAAAAGAAAACAAACTCGTTTCATAACCATATACTTTGTTTACAACTTCTTAATATTTATTGCGGAGGTATGGGCAACGGCAGGAAATCACGGTTCAGAATCATCCATTTCTGCAGTTCTGCCTTTAATGCATGTTCCTGTTCCGCATACGCCGGATTGCCGGCCAGATTATTCAGCTCGTAAGGGTCGCTTATGCGGTCGTAGAACTCGAATATCGGACGGTGTTCCGCGAAGAACAACTGCCGGTACCGGGCCTCCAGCGTGCCGTTTCTGTTTTGTTCCTGCAACTTCAGCCAGAAGGGTTGACCGGCAAAATCTACAGGCCAATACGGGAGTTGCCACAGGGCATTGTATATCAGCTTGTATTCTTTTGAGAAAACGGTACGTCCAAGGTCAAATGCGCTGCTGTTGTTCGGCAATCCGTGTCCGTGGGCGCCTCTTTCCGCAAAGATATACGTGTGTGCGCTGAACGAACTGTTTGTAAACGCCGGCGCGAAACTTTTGCCCGTTATTTCGGTGGGAATGTCGCTTCCGGCTATTTCCAGAAATGTCGGAGCAATGTCTTCTCCCGAAATCAGCGCATTGGAGACGCTTCCCGGAGTGATTTTTCCCGGCCAGCGGGCTAACAGCGGCACGTGGAGACCCAACTCGTTTAGCGTTCCCTTGCCGCGAAGCAGCGCTCCTCCGTTGTCGCCGATGAAGACGAGCAGCGTATTTTCGGTTAATCCCCGGTTATCCAGTTCGTCCAGAAGTTGGCCGATATAGACATCCAGCCGCTGGATTTCGCCGTAATAGCCGGCAAAATCCTTCCGCAGTTCGGGAATATCCGGCCAGCCTGCCGGCAACTCGAGCGAAGAAGGATCCGGCTCAAAATCCGTTGCATCGAAGATGCGGTGCGGCTCGTTATATCCGATCTGTATGAAGAACGGTTTGCCTTTAGGCGCCTGTTCGATAAATTCGATAAATTGCCCCAGCGCATCCTTGCTTTGTCCCTGACGAAGATAATCGACCCTTTTCTCAAATGTCCGCAGACCGTATTCCTGAAAAACGGATTCCGTTTCCGGAGGAACACGGGAGCCGTCGAGATGAAACGTCCGTCCGCAAATCCCGGTATAATATCCGACCGTCCGCAACAATTCGGGATAACTGACGATGTCAGCCGGCAAAGGAGCGGAAAAGCGGGTCATCCGCACGTCCACAACCGAGCGTCCGGTCATCAGCGATGCCCGTGAGGGCACGCTTTGTGGAGCTGCCGTGTAAGCGTTCCGGAACAAAATCCCTTCTTTTGCTATACGGTCGATGTTCGGCGTCTTCACGTTCGGGTCGCCGTAACAGCCCAGAAAGGGAGCGCTGTGGTCGTCCGAGACGACGAATATGATATTCGGCTGCCGGTCGCTTTCGGGCGAAGGCTGTGTTGCCGTGCATCCTCCCAGCAGGAATGTGGATGACAGTAATCCGAAGTTTCTGTTGCTTATAAACTGTTTCATAGAAATTAATGTTTTGTATCTGTTTTATTCAAAGGCTGCATCCTGTCACGATGCAACGTTGCACTTCGCCGCGATGCAACGCTGCACTTCATTGAGATGCAACGTTACACTTCATCGTGATGCAATGTTATACTACCGTAAGCGGTAAATTGTAACTCAAAGTACGTATCTCCTTGAGCAGGGTCGTACTTTGCGAGAAGCGCGTTTTTATCACCAGCGTATAGCTTCCGGATGCCAGAGCGGGCACGCGGGCGATGATTTTTTTCGGATCGTTCTGTGTGAGGCGGTGGGTGACCGGCCATTCTTCGCCCTGTTCGTTAACGAAAAATATGCCTGTACCGGCTTCGCCGTAGGGAGCGATGCGAATTTTTTCGCCTTCGATGATCACATCGTCGTTGGCGGTAATCGTGCCGTCGGTTTTACCGGTGGCGGCGTTGGTAACAAGGCTGATAATCGCTCCGCTGTCTTTGACGCCGAGCACTTCGACGCCTACCTCTTCGAAGGCGGCGTGGAGTTCGGCCGAGGGTGTCAGGTCGGCGGTGATGCGGTGCTTTTCGGGGTCGAACTTGTGAGTAGCGCCAATCCACGTGCCGAGTACGCGGGGACTGATGCGCACGATTCCGGTAAGAACGGTATATCCTTTCTGGACACTCTGCACGCGCAGGCGGTCGGCGCGGTTCAGGATGTCGAGCAGGGTTTCGTACTGAAGCTCCGAGCCTTCTTCCTTAAAGGCGAGGGCAATGTCTTCGTTGCGAAGGGTTTTGCCGACGGTCGATACCTCGGCTACATAATCGTTTTCTACGTCTTTGGTAAGCGGGTTCAGCTTGAGCCACACTTTCCAGATAAATTTCTTAATACTCATAACGTTACTGTTTTAAAATTACAAGACAAAGTTCGGGAAATTTCCACAAACAGGAAATACCATAATTGTGGTATTTTTTAGCGCCTGCGCCATCAAAAACCGGAGACGGTGAAGGTGTGTCAATCGTGCACGGTGAATCTTGAAAATGTGTGCGCACGCATTACTGCGGCGCACACAAGCCATTCAAAACCGCTTACAAAAGCATGAATTTGCCGGTCAGAGCTTATCTACCGTGACTTTTTTCAGATTGCCGGTGAAAATATACGGCGACCGGTAGGCCGCGGAAACCGGCGTGCCGAAGTTACGTCCGGCCTCGATGTTGCCGCCGCCGACCGTCTGAACGGCGCCCAGGTCTTTGCCTGCCACTTTCTCGCCGTTGATATACAGATTGACGGCTTTGTTTTTCCTTTCATTGCTGTATGTCACCTCGACTTTCAACGTGACGTCGCCTGCCGGAACAGTTTTGGCGGAAACGATTTCGGTCACGGTCCCCGCCGCGTTGTAGGCAAATACCAGCTTCTTCTGCTTCACATAGAGACTGACGCCCGAAGCTGCATTGCCCGACGAAAACAGCACGCCTTCGGCGCCGTTTCCGGGAATTTCGGCATTGACGGTGACCGCATACGAATCGGCTGCATACCGGAAACCGTAAATACTGGCGTAGGGTCGCCCTTCCGTGTAGAGCGTCACCTGTTTTTTGCCGTCCAGGATACTCCAGTTTTTCGTTTCCCACCGGTCTTTCAATGGATATACGTTGTATTTCCACGCTTCGGCGTCGAACACTTCGGCCAGTTCCTTCACTTTTTCGGGATATTTGTCGGCCAGGTCGTTGATTTCGTTGAAGTCTTCCCGGACGTTGTACAGGTGCCAGCGTTCTTCGCTTCGGGGGATTCTTTCCGTACGGAAGTCGTGCGGGAAAGAAGCTTTCCATCCGTCCTTGTAAATCGCATACGAGCCGGTCATTTCATGATACTGCACGCTGTGCCGTTCGGGCAGGTTCCGGTTTTCCGGCGCAACGGCGTAGGCCAGGCTGACGCCTTCGACGGGTTCCTGCGGATAGCCGCTGATGACGTTCGGCACCCGGGCGCCGACAAGTTCTACCGTGGTAGGCAGGATGTCGCTTACGTACGAATACTGGTGACGGATGCCGCCCCGGTCTTTGATTTTCTTCGGATAGAAGAGGATCAGCGGGTCGCGTGTACCGCCCTCCCAGTTGGCATAGCTCTTATAGTAGCGAAACGGCGTGTTGGTGGCTGCTGCCCAGCCGTCGGGATAATTCGGGCTGGAATATTCCGTACCCATCAGGTCTATATTTTTAAGCGCTTTGTCGAACCGTTCTTGCCGCGAGGCATTCAGCAGATTCGGCTGGTGATTGCCCAGTTCCCTGCCGGCACCCTCGGCGCCGTTATCGCCAATCATCAGTACGACCAGCGTATTGTCCAGTTGCCCAAGCTCCTCTATGAAATGAATGATGCGGCCGATTTCATGATCCGTATGGGAAATGAATCCGGCATACGTTTCCATGTAGCGGGCAAAGAGTTTCTTTTCGTCTGTGGACAGTTCGTCCCACGGCTTGACGCCGTTGTTACGCGGCGGCAGTTGTGTGGCGGCCGGAACAACGCCTAACTGCTTCTGACGGGCAAGTACTTCTTCGCGATACCAGTCCCATCCCCGGTCGAATTTCCCTTTGTACCGGTCAATCCATTCCCTGGCCACGTGGTGCGGCGCATGTCCCGCGCCGGTGGCGAAATAGAGGAAGAACGGTTTGTCGGGCGCAGCCGATTTCTGGTCGGCGATGTAGCGGATGGCTTCGTTGGCGAGCAATTCCGTCACGTGACGTCCCTGCGGGTCTTCCGGCTCGCGCTGCGTATCGCGATACAATACCGGATGCCACTGGTCTGTCCCCCATTCGTCGGGCGAGAGGCCGAAATAATGGTCGAATCCGCGTCCGGTAGGCCAGCGGTTGAACGGCCCGGCCTGCGATGCGTCGGCCGAATGGGTCGCGTGGTACTTGCCGATAGCAAAAGTGTTGTATCCGTTTTCGCGCAGAATCTCGGCAATGGTCGCCTTCTCGAACGGCAGGTAGCCGTCGTAGCCCGGCGTGCCGTAGGAAGAGTTGGCGAAGAATCCGAAATGCACGGAATGTTGGTTGCGTCCGGTCAGCAGCGCCGCCCGCGTGGGTGCGCTGAAGGCACAGGTGTGCCAGTTGGTGAACCGCAAACCCTGATTGGCCAGTCGGTCGAGATTGGGCGTTTCAATCAGTCCGCCGAAGGCCGATGTCGCTCCGTAGCCGATGTCGTCAATCAGAATCCAGACCACGTTGGGCGCACCTTCGGCGGCCTGCGGATTCCGTACCGGAAACGACTCCTGACTTTCGTTCAGGGTCTTTCCGATTTTCCCGTCGAACACGGGAGTCGGGCTGTACTGCGCCATGGCGCTTCCGCCAAGCATGAATGCGGAAGAAATCAACCCGAGGTTTCTGTTGCTTATAAACTGTTTCATAGAAAAATGTTTTTAATCGTTTATAGTCTCGTTACGCCGCCGTCCGGAAGGACTCTCAAACCCTGCAACCGGCGCATTATTTTCTATCTGTCTTTCGAAATTTTACTTGGCGACAGTCTGTTGTCTGCGCAGTACGCTTGTCCGGAGGTCATATCGGTCTATCAGCGGATAAAGATTGTATTTCTCGGCCTGACGGTCAAACAGAGTCTTGAGTTCCTTCAACTTCTCCGGATATTTATCTGCCAGATTCGTTAGCTCGTTAAAATCATTGTTGATGTCGTACAGTTCCCATACATCTTTTTCGAACCGGTTAGGGTCGGGCTTGTATGCCGGGTCCTGCGGATTCAAAATCAGGTCGATGCCATCCGGACGGTGGGCGGTGGCCGCTTTCCATCCATCCTTGTAAATCGAACGGGCGCCGAAGATGTAATAATGCTGCAAGGTATGGCGAGAAGCCGCCTGCGCGTCGTTAAAGGAATAGAACAGCGATGTGCCGTGAATCGGGTCTTGTTTGATACCGCGAATATATTCCGGGTGTGAAAGGCCGATTAGCTCGGTCGTCGTCGGTAACAAGTCAATGACATGACCGTATTGATTGCGAATGCCACCCTTTTCCCGGATACCTTTCGGATAATAGACAATCAGAGGATTGTGCGTACCGCCTTCGCTATGGGCGTCCTGCTTCCAGCAGCGAAATGGCGTGTTGGCAGCCTGTGCCCATGCCAGCGGGTAATTTACGCTGGATTCCGGCGTTCCGATGATGTCGATGTTGTGCAGGTTGTATTCGATGATTTCGTCCCTTGTCTTTCCGGCGGTAAGCCTGGAAATCGTCCCGTCGAAATTACCTTCCTTGCTCGCCCCATTATCGCCGATGATGACGAAGATGGCCGTATTATCAAGTTGTTTCGACTGTCTCAGATAGTTCACCAGCCGCCCGATTTCATAATCGGTATACTCCAAATACCCGGCATAATTTTCAAAAAACCGTGCATAGAGCTTTTTTTGATCGGGCGTGAGGCTGTCCCACGCTTCCAGCCGCGAGTCGCGGGCAGGTAACTGGGCGTTGGCCGGAATCACAGCCAATCTCTTCTGGCGTTCGATGACTTTTTCGCGATACACGTCCCAACCCTCATCGAATTTTCCTTTGTACTTGTCACTCCATTCTTTTGCTACCTGATGAGGCGAATGGGTGGCTCCGGGCGCATAGTATAAAAAGAACGGCTTGTCGGGCGCCGCCTTTTTCTGGCGGGTAATGAAGCCGATAGCCTTGTCGGTGATTTGTGCACTCAGATGACGCCCGTCGGGGTCGACGTGCGCATTGTCTTCTACCAGGTCCGGCTTATACTGGTCGGTTGCCGAACCGAGGAAACCGAAGAAATGGTCGAATCCTTTGCCCGACGGCCAACGGTCGAAAGGGCCTGCATCCGTCACATCCGCATCGGGCACAACCCCGTATTTACCCACTGCAAAAGTGCTGTACCCCTGCTCGCGCAATACTTCGGCAATCGTACCTGCTTCGGAAGGAATCCGCCCGTCCCAGCCCGGAAATCCGGCCGACATGCTGACATGGCCGAATCCGCCCATGTGTACGGCATGTGAATTGCGTCCGGTCAGCAGGGCAGCCCGTGTGGGTGCACTGATGGCACAGGTGTGGAAATTGGTGTAACGCAGTCCCTGATTAGCCAGACTTTCCAGATTCGGCGTTTGAATCAGGCCGCCAAATACGCTGGCGGCTCCGAAACCCACATCGTCGATTAATATCCATATTACATTCGGCGCATTTTCGGGCGCTTTCGGGTTCGTTGTCCATGCCTCGGTAGAGGTTGCATAGGTTTTCCCGATTTTCCCCTGAAAGGGTTGCTGATTCTGAGCTGCTGCGCCGGTACTCAGAGTGACTCCTCCCACAAGAGTTAATGGGAGGAGGGTCGTTTTAAAATTAGTCTTGTCCATTATATATGAAATTTAATGTGAGTTAATTCCATCCGGGGTTTTGCGTTAATTTCGGATTCATGTCCCGTTCGTTTTGCGGAATGGGATACAGGTAGTGCTTATCCTTGGCGCTCGGTTTCCCGAAATCGTTCAGGGTCTTCACCATGATATGATTGCCGTCCCGGTCAATCTGGCGTATCAGGTCGAACCAGCGATGATATTCGAAATTCAGTTCCAGTCTCCTGTCCAAGTAAAGCGAATCACGGAACTGATCTTTCGTCAGGCTACCGGCGGCAAATTCTGACAAACCGGCTCGCCGGCGAATGGCGTTGTAGTCGCGGTACGCTTCTTCATTCGGACCATAGAGTTCGTTGTTCGCCTCCGCATTGTTCAGCAGCACTTCTGCGTAGCGGATAATCGGCACGTTGATGCCGGACTGCCCCAGCATGGTCGGCACGTCAGGGTCGAAATACTTGGTGCAGGCAACGCTACAGCCGTCGTTTTGGAGCGGATCGATTACCGTTGTCACGCCACCGATCGTATAGGAGGTCGTGAAAAAAGTCGTCCATCTCTTGTCTATGCTGTTATATCGGCTAATCAGATCGGTCGTCGGTTCGCTCGAAAAGTTTCCGTTCGCTCCTTTGATACCTAAAGGTGTGGTTCGCTGCCCCCAACCGTTACCGTTAGCCAGCGTAGTGGAGCTGAACTGTGCGGAAAAGAGATGCTCTTTTCCGTTCTTCGACGCTTTTTTGAACACATCCGCATAGTCTTCAAACAAGTCATAATACCGGTCTGAACGGTTGATGATGTTATGGGCATGTTCGATGGATTTGCGGAGCAGTTCTTCCCGGTTGGAAATGACGGAAATGTTGGCTGCCCGCTGGTTGTCGTCCAGACTGACATTGGCCAGCGTCAGATACGCCAGCGCCAGGAACGCTTCGGCTGAGGCGGCATTGGCGCGACCGGCATTTTCGTTCGCCGGCAGAAAAGACCATTCCAGATCTTGTGCGGCTTCGGTGAAATCCTGTATTACCTGATCGTAAACCGTAGATGCAGGGTCTCTTTCCAGCAGGATGGCATCCTGATCCAATGTCCGGATTTCGTGCAGGACGAGCGGGACGCTTCCAAAGAGGCGTACCAGATTAAAGTAATACAACCCTCTCAGGAATTTGGCTTCCGCCACATAATGCTTCAACCACTTCTCCTCTACCGCAGTAGTGGCAGAGATTCCCGGAATCCGATCAATCGCAATATTCGCCTTAGTTATGGCGGCATAATGCTGTTGCCATATCTCGCGGACGCGGAGCGTAGAGGGCGAATGGTCGAGCGTAGACTGCGCCTTCACGTCGGGATTTGTTGCACCCGGTCCCATCCGGATGTCGTCGGCCATAAACTCTTGTCCCGTTTCAAATAAAATATTGTATGGCGTCTGTCCCGAACTGTTCAATCCCCAATATGCGGCTGTAACGGCCGCCTTGGCGTCGGTAATGTTCCGGTAATACTGGTCGGACGAGATGAATGTTTTCGGATCTTCCTCCAGCGATGTGCATGACGACAGCAGGAACAATGCAGCCGAGAAAATGTGTATAAAAGAAATTCTGTACTTTTTCATACGTTAATTAATTTTACAAGTTAGCGAATAATTAAAATGTAATGCTTAATCCGCCGAGCACGGTCTTGCTGACGGGATAGACGTTGTTGTCGCGTCCGTAAGTGAGCGTGTTCTGTTCGTTCTTGCTGGCTTCGGGGTCGAAGCCGCTGTAGCTCGTCCACGTAATCAGGTTCTGGGCGGAAACATAGAATCGCAGTTGTTTTATCAACAGTTTTTTCAGCAGTTTCGACGGTACGGTCACTCCGAACGTGATATTCTTGAGCCTTACGTACGATCCGTCTTCGATGTAGATATCCGAAGGAACAATCGCCGGGTCTTCCATTGCACGCTGTACGTTTGTATCCTCGTGATCCGGCCTCCACCTGTCCAGCAGACGGGTAGTCGCATTCGTATAACCGGTACCCTGACTCAGGTAAGCCAGCGTCTGATTGTACAGCTTATTCCCGTACGTTCCCTGGAAAAGAACGTTCAGGTCAAAGATTTTATACGAAAAATTGTTCGTAAGGCCGAAAATAAACTTAGGCTGCGAACTGCCGACAATAATCCGGTCGCCGGCCTGTGCAATGGTTCCGTCGCCATCGACGTCTACATAGCGCTGGAATCCCGGAAGCGTATTTGCCTTGTTGGTCGGGAGATTGGCAATGTCGTCCGTCGATTTGAAAACGCCGTCCGTCTTCAGGACGAAAAAAGACCCCACCGGATAACCTACTTTGGCAATAAACGGGTCTTCGATTATCTCGGCGCTTTCCCCCAGACTAACGACTTCGTTTTTGTTGGTGGAGAAAACCAGATCGGTCGTCCATTCAAATTTCCTCGCTTTGACATTCACCGAATTGAGCGTGATTTCCACTCCGCGGTTGTCCACTACACCGCAATTCTGCATGGTTCTCAGATAGCCTGACGAAATCGTTCCCAATCCTACGGTCGATGGGATCGTGACGTTAAGTAACAGGTCGCTTGTTCTTTTCTTATAAAAATCCAGCGTCACGCTCAGGCGGTCTTTGAACAATCCCAAATCCAGAGCCGCCGCATACTGAGTTGTTTTTTCCCACGTCAGTGCGTCATTTGCCATGCGCCCCGGAGCGTATCCGATGGATACCTGATTGGCTCCCAATATGTATTTATATGTTGCCATGTTCGACAGGGACTGGTAAACGCCAATCTCCTGGTTCCCCGTCACGCCGGCGCTCAGGCGAAATTTCAAATTGCTGATTTGGCGGATGTTTTTCACAAAATCCTCTCTCGACAGTGTCCAAGCCAGCGCGGCCGAAGGGAAATAACCCCACTTGTTGTTTTTCCCGAAGCGCGAAGAACCGTCGGCACGAACCGTTGCCGTCGCAAAATATTTTTCCCTGTAATTATAATTCAGGCGTCCGAGGTAAGAAACCAGCTGCCAGGAAGAGTAATTGGAGGATGCCGCTTTGTTGGTGGCGCCGGCGCCCAGGTTGTAGTATCCCGTGTCGTCGGACGTGAAACCTCCCTGACTGGCGACGTGTCCGATCGAATTATATTGCTGTTGCGTATATCCGGCCAGTGCATCGATATTGTGAGAACCGAACTGTTTGGTATAATTCAGCGTGTTTTCGTTCAGCCACGTGGAAGCGGTTTTGCTGCCCTGCGCTGCGCCGCCGCTTACCGACTGTCCTTCGTACAGACTGATCGGGAGATACTGAAACTCGTCGTTGTGCGACTGGTCGATTCCCACGCTCAGACGCAGTTTGAAAGCGTTCAGGAATCTGTATTCCGCATATGCGTTACCCAGTACGCGAAACGTCTTGCTCAGATTCTCCTGCAGCGTGAGCGTAGCAATCGGATTGCCCAGCGCCGCCTCTCCGGGCTGTTTGAGGGTAAACGTGCCATCGTCTTCGTATATCGGGAAATCGGGGCGGACAGCCAGAATCGTATTGATAATATCCGGCGATTCATTGGCGCGAATCTGACTGACGGTCAGATTTTCGCCAATCGTCAGCGCACTGTTTATTTTTCTGTCCAGGTTAATGCGTGCGGACAACCGGTCGAAATCCGTATTGATAAGAATCCCGTCCTGCGTATAATAGTTGGCAGAAAGGGCATAGCGTGTTTTTTCGTCGCCGCCGGCTACCGTAAGCTGGTGATTCTGCGTGAGCGCCGTGCGGAAGGCCGCATCTTCCCAGTTCGTAGTGTTGTCGGCCAATGCGGCAATATCCGCATCGGAAAAGGGAAGTTCCTTCACCTGATTCAGTTTGCCCGTCAGGATAAATTGATCGTTCGACGTCGTGACGGCGTCGTTTTTAAGCTGAGCGTATTGCTGAGCGGTCAGCAAAGGAATCTTTTTCCCAAGCCACTGTGTGCCGAAATACGTATCGTATGATACGGTATTCTGGCCAACCTTGCCCTGCCGGGTTGTAATCAGTACGACGCCGTTAGCGCCGCGGGCGCCATAGATTGCCGTTGCGGAAGCGTCTTTCAGTACGTCGATGGATTCGATATCGCCCATATTGAGTGTCGACAGGCCATTGATGCTTGCGCCGCTGGCGGCTCCGGCATCGATATCGCTGTTTGAATTGTAGACGGGAAAACCGTCTATAACATACAACGGTTCGTTGCCGCCATTTATAGAGTTACCGCCGCGTATACGGATTGTAACAGCGGCGCCCGGCTGTCCGGATGTTTGCGTCACCTGCACGCCGGCAGCGCGACCTTGCAATGCATTGTCGAAGGAACTGACCGGAATGGTTTTCAACATTTCCGTCGAAACGGAAGACAGCGAGCCGGTGAAATTACCACGTTTTTGCGTACCGTATCCCACGACTACAACTTCATTCAGTAAATTCAGGTCTTCAACGAGCGGGATGACAAGTGTTTCGGAGGTGATTTCATAGATTTCTATCTCCTGCGGCCGGTATCCGATATAACTGACTGTGACCGTTGCAGGCAGGGAGGGAACTTCCAAGCGAAAAAGCCCGTCTATGTCCGTCACTGTTCCCTGATCGGTTTTACCGTTTTTCAATAAAACGTTTGCGCCGATGATCGATTCATTACTGCGTTCGTCAATAACCTTGCCTTGCAAAACGATCCGGTTTTGAGCCGTAACGGGGCTGATATGGATCCATAAGACAAGTAAAAAAAGAATAAAAAACAGAAATCGTTTGTGATTTCCAATCAATGAATATAATTTTGTCATATCTAAAAGTAATTTTAGTGAAAAGCGCTCTCTGAAACCAATAGCCGTCGGTGAAGAGAGCGCTTATTTCATATTTGTTAAATTTATAATAATATAAAAGATCGATTTGAATGCGATTCGATTAAAAGCATTTAAATCGTAAACATCGATCTACGTTTGATAAGAGTAGAATCTTCAGTTTCTTCTTTATCCATTTTGAATATGTTTCGGACATTTTGTTTATTTTAAAAAAACGTTGCAAATATCGGGAGTGTTTTTTGTATTGTCAATACCATTTTTATGGTAAATTTTATTTGCACCCTGAATTTTAAAATTCATGTGTCCGTGAAAAAGTTTGGTTACTTACTCTCCAATCAGAAAGGAACTGTCGCCATAGCTTAAAAATCGGAAATCGTGCTGCAGCGCGTAGTCGTAAATTTTTTTCCAGTCGCCTTTCACAAATGCGGAAACGAGCAGTAAAAGGGTGCTTTTCGGCTGATGAAAATTCGTTATCATGTTATTTACGAGATGGAATTTATATCCGGGTACAATGATTATTTCCGTGGAGGCGATAAGTTTTCCGAGATGATTTTTGTCGAGATAACCTAAAATATTTTTTAAAGCATCTTCGGTGGATATCGGCGGTAATTCGTTCTGCCTGTAGGGTATCCATTGTTTTACGGCGAGCATTTCGGGTGTTGCATCAGGATTGGCGGCAAGCGTGGCGCCAATATAATACAGGCTTTCGAGCGTACGTACCGACGTCGTTCCGACAGCCGTTATACGGCCGGTATAAGTAATCAGGCGGGCTATGACCGGGCGGTCGACCGAGAAAAATTCGGTATGCATCTCGTGCTCGCCGATTGTATCGGTTTGTACGGGTTTGAATGTCCCGGCTCCCACATGTAGTGTTATTTCTTCACGGATGAATCCTTTGCGGTCGAGAGCGTCCAGTATTCCGGAGGTGAAATGCAGTCCTGCCGTCGGCGCGGCAACCGAGCCTTTGATTTTCGAGTAAACGGTCTGGTATGTTTGCAAATCGGACGACGTCGTTTCGCGGTTCAGATAAGGCGGGATAGGGAGTACCCCTGCCGCATCGAGGATTTCAGCAAAAGTGTATGACGCATGACGCGTATTGTCTTGCGGGTTAGCGGATACCGGCGTCGCGTTCTCCCAGCGAAACAATATCGTATGCGTATTGCCATGCGATTGTTCGCGCTCGGCCGTCAACGTCACCGTGTCGTTCCCGATTAAAAAAGTTCTTTCTAACATACGCGTACGCCAGCGTTTCAGGTTGCCGACAAGGCACGTCCAGCGACACTGTCCGCACGCCTGAAAATTCATTGCATAATCGCGCGGGTCTTCCGGTTCGAGGCAGAATATTTCGATTTGCGCCCCCG
>JAITDQ010000188.1 GCA_031282485.1 Tannerella sp.
CCCCCTGTTTTCCGTCGGAAGCTTGCAGCACATTGAATCTATCGCCAAGCTGTTCTGCAAGGAAATGACGCAACTCCGTATTATCTTCAACAATCAGCAGCGTTTTTTGTTTCTGATCGGGATTGATTTCCGTTTCGGGTGATACCGATCCGGAATTTAGGTCTTCCTTTTCGGCGCTATCGTCGAAAAGCTGCAAATCGGCAGGAATGAATATCGAAAACACGCTGCCTTTGCCGATTTTACTGTCCACTTTAATTTGCCCGCCGTGCAGTTCCACATATTCTTTTACCAGATGCAGACCGATTCCCGAACCGGTCTTGTCCGGATCGTTATTTTCACTTTGATAAAACCGGTTAAAAATTATCTGCTGTTCCTTATCGGGAATACCGCAGCCTGAATCTGCAATATCCATGCAGATAAATGCCCGCCCGTTTTCCTGCACCGGTCGGACGGTTGTGGCGATATATCCGCCTTCGGGGGTGAATTTCAGTGCATTGGAATACAAATTGTTAATGATTTTACGAACTTTGCTTTTATCAAAAGCCATAAACAATTGCCGGATGTCGCTTTCGAAAGTAAACTGTATGGATTTATTCTCGGCTATATCCTTGAAAGTGAGGTGTACATATTGGGTGAACTTCACGAAATCGTCGCATTGAAGTTTTAACTTTTCTCCGCCCATCTCCAGCTTCCGGAAATCCAGCAGTTGATTAATCAGGCCCAGCATACTTTCGGCATTCCGGTAGATGGAAGAGAGTTTCTGTTTCAGATTTTCATCGGTTAACTGATGTATCAATATGCTTAACGGGGTTATAATCAGTGTTAGCGGAGTGCGAAATTCATGTCCGATATTCGTAAAGAAACGCAGCTTGGTTTGTATCAGCTCTTCCGATTTTTCTTTTTCTATTTGCGCCATTTTAAGGCTGTTCTGTAATTTCATTCTGTTTTTTGCCCGCAAATAAGCGTAAAACACAAAGGAAGCAACAACGCAAATGTACAACAAATACGCCCACCAGGTTTCATAGAGCGCCGGGCTGCGATATACAGTGAGAACAGCTGCTTCTTTCTGCCATATATGATTTTCATCGGTAGCCTTTATCATCAATTTGTACGTTCCTTTACTTGGACGGTTATAAATGGCAAACTGGCGTCCCGGCTGAACATAAGTCCAATCATCGTCCAATCCTTCCATTTTATAGGCATAGTGTATTTTCGAGGAATTAATATAATCCAGCGTTGAAAAATTGATCTCAATATTTCTGTCGCCGGGGGACAGTTCAAGGTATTGCCGGGCAATATCGAACCGGGGATTGGCGTTGTTTTGGAAAACCGGTTTGTTATCTATTTTCACATCGGTAACCAGCGGTTTATTCGTCGCATGAAGTTTTAAAAAGACAACTTCCGGATTGAAAGTGCAGATTCCATTGTTTCCTCCAAAGTACAGTTTGCCGGAATCATCCTTAAAACAGGAATTTTTTATAAACGAGTTCACTGTGATACCGTCGGTTGACGTGAAATTTCTGAAAGCTCCATTTTCAGGATTATAAACCGTTATTGCATCATTTGTGGAAAACCAGATATTGCCGGAATTGTCATCTATGATATTCAAAATCTGTTTACTTGATGAATTAACGGTATTTGTAACGTCGGTCATTTTATCCTCCGCCACATTGTATTGCAGCAGGTATCCTTCTTTTGTCCCTATCCAAATCCTCCCTTTTTTATCGGCGCAAACAGAAACAATATTGTTGCTTACAAGATTTCCCTGTGCTGTGCCGAATATTTTAACGGTTTTCTTTGCGTCCCCCGAGATACGGCAAATTCCGTCCGTAAACGAACTGATCCATAAATTTCCCAGTGTGTCTTCCGTTATGTCCGAGATATTGACAACAGGAATGCCTGTCTTTGAAAAATATTCACTGCCGGCAGGCTTTACAAATAAATAACGGTCGGTACCGCACCAGATGTTATTACTCCGGTCTTCGTACATTTTGCTGATCCATCCGGGGGCTGTTACACTGTCAAGTTGTAGTGTTTGCTTAATATTTAGCATTTTTCCGTCTTTTGTTACCCGGATAATGTCGGAATATCCGGCCAGCCATATTTCGTTGGGGCAGGAACGAAACAAATTAATGAACAAAGAGGAAAAATAGTCATAGAACCGCGTCTTGTTTTCCTTAATACTGTATATTCCCAGTCCGTACCGCATCTGATAAAACCAGATTTCATCCTGAAAGGCGTAAATGGCGGAAATTCTTGGGGAAAATCCTGTCTGCCGTTTAATTTCGGGCAATGCAAAATTTTCTGTCACGGGCAAATCGAAATCGACGGTGATAACGCCTTCACCGAAAGTTGCTATCCATAAATTGCCGTCGCGCCCTTTGATGACCTCGCTGAAAGTATTGTTTGACGTTGCAAACAGATGCGACATATCAACCGGTTTCAATTCTCCGTTTTTATCGTATTCAAAAACATAAAAGCCATTGTACGAAATCGTCCAGATATATTTGTACCTGTCGTCCTGCACAGCGCTGTAAAAAACGTTTTCGGTAAAACCTTTTGTCGGGTGTATTGTTTGCAGCCGGTGATACATTTCTTCATCGTTTCTTTCAGGATTGAATAAAAACAGTCCGTCACCCCACGTGCAAATCCACATCTGTCCCTTTTCATCCTGAAAGATTTTGCAGGGAGTGTCTCCGGCGCCTATTTTCGGATATTTTTCAAATGAATCCGATTCCGTTTTGTATCTGTAAAGTCCCTGTCCCCAGGTTGCCAGCCAGATATTTCCGTTTCTGTCTTCAAAAAAATCGCTGGTGCCAATCGTTAATACATGCTTTACAGGCAGTTCGCCTTTATATCTGAACAATCCCTGTGTTGTTCCAATCCAGACACTTTTGTCGGAAGTGACACGGATAAACTTGATTTCGGAACCGGCTATCACCTCATCCCTGAAATGACTGACAATACAGGTTTTCTTATCAAGAATATTTACTCCTTTCCGGGTGCCTATCCATATATAGTCATCGTCCTCTGCCAACGCAGTAATGTCATTGTCTGTAAGCAAATTCGGATTGTTATAGTCGGATTTAAACGTAACCGTTCGATAACCGTCATAACGACACAGGCCTTCCGGTGTGCCAAACCACATAAAGCCTGTATTATCCTGAAAAATCCTGTAAACACTGGAAGATGGCAAGGGTTGGGAAAACGAAATTTGATTTAATGAAATTCGTTGCGCCTCAACCTTTATTGAGAATATTGTCAATAATACCCATCCGATATACGTACATTTGCATTTTATCATGTTCAAAACCAATTAAATTCTGCAAAGGTAAGGAAAATCATTCGAAGCAAAGAATGTTCCCGGTAATTTACTTTGTTTTTTCATGTTATCCTTTCTGTCTCGGACAACCTCTGCCACTACCGGCGCAACATGAGGACACTCGCCCGAAAAGCCTTTGCCGACAACCTTTACTCGACTACTTTTGCGCTGCATTAATATTGATGCAATCATTTAAAATCAGTAGTAGCATGAATGAAAATTTGAAAAGCCAGGACATTTTACTGGTTAGAGAAAAAGGCGGCAGCGAGTTGAAGGTTGCCAATGTGGACAGGGACGGCAAGGTAAAACAGGCCAGTCCCGACGGCGAGAATCCCGATTTGCTGAAAATCGACAAACACGGGAACATCCTCGAAAACTTCTTCGAGAACTTTATGCGTCAGGTCAAAAACCCGACGCGCTTCGAGTTTTTCCGTGTTCCGGCAGAGAAATTCAAAGAAGTCGTACAAAAATTGCAGGATGCGTTTAAAAATCCTGAAAAGCCCGAAAACAAAGCGTTTATCGACCTGCACCGCATTGACCCGGAAGATTTCCTGAAGAAACAGGCGCAGGGACAGACCCAAGCCCAACCGCAGGCACAAACATCTGAAAAAAGTTATGCCATCACTCCTGACCTTGTGCATTGGGACAAACTGGAAAAATTCGGTATTACGCGCGAATCTCTCGAAAAAACCGGCAATCTCGAAAAAATGCTGGATTACCGCAAAACGGACTTGATGCCGGTATCCATCAGGATAGACGACGAAACGAGCATTCGTACCGACGTCCGCTTTTCGCTCCGCAAACAGCAGGACGGTACATTTGTTCCTGCTGTTCACCCCATCCGCCACAAGCCCGATTTGGAACGCCCGTATTTTGGCGTTACATTCTCCGAAGAAGACAAAAAGAACCTGATGACAAACGGCAATCTCGGCCGGGTGATTAACGCCGAATTTCGACCGGGCGAAAAAACACCCGTTCTCCTCTCGCTGGACAGGCTGACCAATGAACTGGTCGCTTTCCGTGCAGACAAAGTAACCGTACCTGAAAAAATTAAAGGTGTAGAGTTAAGCGAACAGCAAAGGAAAGAAC
>JAITDQ010000225.1 GCA_031282485.1 Tannerella sp.
TCCGCGCACCGTCGTCGGTGCAATACGAAATTAAGCCGGAATACAAACGTTTTGTTGCGTTAGCCGGCGTGGACGAAAATGTGCTCTCGCAATACAACGGACGATTTCTGGCCATGCACAGCAGCGTGGTTTTTAAAATTTTCATCGACGGTAAACTTGCCGCCGAAAGTCCGGTCATGCGAATATCGAGCGAGCCGTGGCGTTTCGACGTAGAAATTCCGCAGGGCAGTTACCGAATCAATCTGGTATGCATGGACGCCGGAAGCCGCAACATCCTCGACCACGGCAACTGGCTGGATGCGGGCTTTGTGACAAAATGAATCAAGTAATTTTGCCCGGCGTCGTGATGTTTATAGCATGAACCCGGCGGCTGTTTTTGCCGGAATCAACCCCGGTTCCGACTTTTCAGAACGAATAGCGTAATGTTGTGCCATACGTTCTGGGGTCGCCCAATACGCCGGCGTAGTGCCCGATATTTCCGGCTCCCGGCAGTAACTGTTCAAAATAATCGGTATCAAACAAGTTTCGCGCCCAAAGGAACACGGCGCTTTTTCCCGTCAGGTTGAAACCCAACCGGACATTGATAAGCGTGTAACCGTCTACAACTAAGTATTCCGAAGGAGAGGGATTGGACGAGAAAGAGGAACGGTAGAAGCCGTCCACCGACAGAAAATAAGTTCCCTTTTTGCCCAGTAGAACACCCGGCCGGTTGACTTCGCCGCCGAATGATACCGCCCATTTGGAGATGCCCGGCAGGTCGCCTCCCGAAATATCCTTGAAATATACGGATTTGCCGTCTGCGTCTTTCAGTCCCGTTTCTTCCAGAGGAAGAGGCGCATTGGTGAAAGACACATATTTCCCGTCGGTGTAAGCGGCGGAAGCGTACAGCGAAAAAGCGTCGCTGAACCGGTAATTCCCTTCCAGTTCTACACCGCTGACACGGATTTTTTCGGCATTGGCGAGGTAGCCGCGGTTAACGGCCAGTTCCGCCGCCTGTACCTGCGCCTGATAATCTTTTACGATGGTGTTGAAAACAGTCAGGTTCAATGTCGACTTATCCGACGGGGAAGTCTTTGCACCCACTTCAAAATGGTGCACTTCTTCCGGTTTGATAGACGCCAGTTCAATCATGGGCTTCCCGTCCGAGCTGGGCAATCCGCCGAGGTTAAGGCCGATGGGTTTGAAACTTTTGGCATACGTCGCAAACGTGTTGATTCGTTTGGAGGGAGCGTATGCGACCGTCAGCTGTCCGGAAAAATTGGTGTCGTCCTCCTGTTTGTCGAATGCCTGATCGCTGTACACTTTCTTTTTCAGCGCAATCAATACCGGGTCATCCGTCCGGAGACCGCCGTAGGTTTCCCGTCTGAAATTCACGGTCTTGTCGTCATAATTGAAACGGATACCCGGCAGGATGGTCCACTTGTCGGTGACAGCCCATTTCACTTGTCCGAAAACCGCGCTGCTGAATGTTTTAAGTTTGGGATACGTATGGATGCCGTATCCTTCGAAAAGTCCCGGCGTATTCCACGGGTCGGTTTGGGTATCCTGCGAGAAACGCCACTGGTCGCGTCCGGCTTCTTCGGTATGTGCGGGGTTGGGATTCAGGTTCTGTCCGAAAACAAAGACGCCGAAGACGCCGCTTAGCCCGGACGACAATTCTCCCGACCACCGCACTTCCTGCGACCACTGTTGTTGCCGCGACGGCGCCTGAGACAGCGCAAGACCCTGCAATCCCAGGAAATCCCGGTCGTTCGACGGATCCCAGTTCCAATATCGCCAAGCGGTGGTAGACGTCAGGGTTCCCTTGCCGAGCCGGATGTCTGCGTTAAGCGATATGCCGCCCAAATCCTGTCCCGACCGCCAGGGCGTATCGTGGTCGATGATGCGGTCGAACGGGTTCGTGCTGGGCAACCGGTATCCGAGGTCGGCGATGATGTTGTCGAACTGCCTGTAATCCGCACGTTTCGTTTTCACTACGCCGGCTACTACCTGCGCATAACCGTCCGGACGCTGGCGTGTAACGTCGCCGGCCAGAATGATTTCAAGCCTGTCCGACGGACGGTAAAGCAGTTGAAGCCGGCCTCCCAGATTATTCATATCATTAGTGTGCTTCTGCGTCGCGACATTATACAGTAAACCGTCGCGTTGTGTGCCGGTGAACGAAGCTCTTGCCGCGACATGCTTTGACAGCGCCCCGGTGATGGAGGCTTTTGTCTGAATGAATCCGTAGTTTCCGAAACTGCTTTCGAACGTCGCTCCCGGCGTAAACGTCGGTTTACGGGTAGTGATATTGAGTGTGCCGGCGGTGGTATTTTTCCCGAACAGCGTCCCCTGGGGGCCGCGAAGCACCTCGATACGTTCGATGTCGATAAAATCAAGCGTTGCCGATGCGGTACGGGCAAAGTATACGCCATCCACATAGAAGCCGACGCCGGGGTCGATGCCGTCGTTGGTCAGCCCGAACGTCGTTCCCAATCCGCGGATACTCAGTCCCGTGTTGCGGGGGTTGGAGGAATAGAGCTGCACGGTCGGAATCAGTTCCTTTAGCCGGTTTACGTTAAATGTACCGGCATTATCGACTTTCGACCCGGTAACCACCGAAATGGGAATAGGCACTTCCTGCAAGGTCTCTTTCTGTCGCCGGGCGGTGACTACTACCTCATTCAGCAAATTGAAATCCTCCGCCAGTTCGACGGTCAACAAATCCGGGAGTTCATAAATGACAATTTCCTGTTTTCTGTATCCGATAAAACCGACTTGAACGGTTGCCGGCAGAGAAGGCAGGTTGAGCGTAAATTCGCCTTCTCGCCCGGTCGCTGTGCCGGTCGTTACCTGAGTGTCCTTAATGAACACGCTCGCTCCGGCAATCGGTTCATTGGTCTGACTGTCCGTGACTTTTCCACGAAGTACCTGTGCGGACGCGACACTCAAAACACTTTCCGCTATCAGCAGAATTGCGGAAAGGTAAATAAACTTTTGCATAATTGTTTTCATAACTGTTTTTTGTTTTTTATTTGACGGTACAAAAGTAAAGTCTCGTTAATCCGAATAAAATCCCATATTTATGGTAATTTGCGTATCGGGTACGACGTCCTTCATCTCAAGGGGATTATTTATCCGGCCAACCGGCCGTCACTCGTAAAGGTTGAGCGACTAAACATGAATTTTTAATCCCGTATCCGTTATTATTTTGTTTTTTGTTTATCTTTGCAGCGTAGCGCTGAGGCATTTTGGTGCGGGAAGGTTTCATTTGAACTTTGAAGGACATTAAACAATAAATATTATGAAGGCTAAAGATTTCTGTATAAATAAACGAAGACGGGTGACGAATCACCTGTCCGCCATAATGACTGCGCTCGCCTGCCTGTGCCTCTGCGCCGGATTCCATGCATGCCGGACGGAAAAGAAAAAAGTGCACATCCTGCTCGTCACCGGAGGGCATGAATACGATACGGAGGGGTTTGAGCGATTGATGGCGGCGCTTCCCGTCACATACGAGCATGCAGCGCATCCGAATGTGTACGCCAAACTGAAAGCCGGCGCGGTTGAGGCATACGACGCGGTACTGCTGTACGACATGCCGGCGGATATCCCGGCGGAAGCGCAGGCGGACTTTATCGCCATGCTGGACAGGGGAAAAGGACTTGTTGTGCTGCATCATGCTTTTTGCAGTTACGACAGCTGGCCGGAATACACGAACATCGCCGGCGGAAGATACCACCACTACGAATGGACGAGAGACGGCATAACTTATCCCCATTCCCGCTATACCCACGACGTAACCTTTCAAGTGACGGTAGTAGACCGTGACCATCCCGTCACAAAAGGCGTTCCCGACTTTCAAATAACCGACGAGACATACGGCGGGACGGAAATCCTGCCCACCGTGCACCCGCTTCTTTCGACCGGCGAGCCGACAAGCAATTCGCTGGTTGGCTGGACAAACACCTGCCGGAACGCACGGGTCGTCACGCTCACCCTGGGACATGACCGGAACGCATGGGAGAATCCCGCTTTTCAAAAAATACTTTCACAGGCGATTTTATGGGTAGCCCGGCGGTGATTTATTTATCCGAACAGCGAAATATTTTTATCTGTTTGTATATGAAATTCGATTTTTTCGTGTACTTTTGCAACCAATAACGGTAAAACTGATTACAAATGAGTATTTTTCAAAAGAAGCCTTTAAGTATTCTGCTGGAAGAATCCCGCGAAGAAGGTGAACATACCTTGAAGAAAACATTAGGCCCATACAAACTGATTGCATTAGGCTTAGGCGCTATCATCGGCGCGGGATTATTCTCGATAACCGGCCTTGCGGCGGGAAATTATGCGGGACCTGCCATAACCATATCCTTTATGGTTGCGGCGGCAGGGTGTTGTTTTGCCGGGCTTTGTTACGCCGAATTTGCATCCATGCTTCCCATTGCCGGCAGTGCATATACATATTCTTATGCAACGCTGGGCGAGTTTATCGCCTGGGTAATCGGCTGGGACTTGGTACTGGAATACGCCGTCGCCGCCGCAACCGTCAGTATCAGCTGGAGCCGCTATGCACTGAAACTGTTTGAAGGACTGGACATATACCTGCCCGTCGAACTGACGGCATGCCCCTGGGAAGGCGGCATTGTCAACCTGCCGGCAGCGCTGATTGTCGTCCTGATGAGTTTGCTGTTGATACGGGGAACGGAAAGCAGTTCGTTGATAAACTCAATTATCGTATTCCTGAAAGTAACCGTCGTGCTGGTTTTCATTATTTTGGGATGGCATTTTATCCGAACTGAAAATTACGTTCCGTACATACCGGAAAACACGGGAGAGTGGGGCACATTCGGATTCAGCGGGATTATCCGCGCCGCCGCCATCGTGTTCTTTGCGTTTATCGGCTTCGACGCCGTGAGTACGGCCGCCCAGGAAACCAAAAACCCGAAAAAAAACATGCCGGTAGGCATACTGGGTTCGCTGTTCATTTGTACGATACTGTACGTGCTGTTTTCCCATGTCTTGACGGGCGTAACCAATTACGCCACCTTTCAGGGTCGCGACGGTATCGCGCCCGTAGCGCTCGCCATTGACCACATGGGCGAAGTCTTGCCGGACGGAAGCATCCGGCCTGCATTTCCGTGGTTGAACAAAGCCATCATCCTGGCCATTCTTGCCGGCTATTCGTCGGTCATTCTGGTGATGCTGCTGGGACAAAGTCGCGTATTTTATTCCATGAGCCGCGACGGACTGCTCCCCGCACTGTTTTCAAAAATCCACCCCAAATACAGGACGCCATATAAAAGTAACCTGTTATTCCTGACCCTAATCGGCATCTTCGCCCTCTTCGTTCCGGCAAACGTTGCCGGTGAACTGACAAGTATCGGAACGTTACTGGCGTTCATCATCGTCAGCAGCGGAATACTGGTGATGCGAAAAAAGATGCCGGACGCACCCCGCACATTCAAAACGCCGTGGGTTCCGGTTGTCCCGATATTGGGAATCGGCATCTGCCTGTTCATGATGCTGTTTCTACCTTTCGACACGTGGATACGGTTGATTCTCTGGATGCTGGTCGGGCACGATATTTACGTATTCTACGGTTCGCGCCGCAGCAAGTTGGGAGCGAAAAAAGGCGTCGGCCGTCTCTCCTTAATCGGCTCAGGCATCGGATTACTCCTGGCAACGCTTGTCATCCTTCATCAGACGCAGACAGGCTGGAAAGAAATTTCATTCTTCCCGTTATTCCTGTTGATACTCTCTTTCGGTCACGTCGCGCTGTACGGTATCCGGTATTATAAAAAGTTGTAGATTGCGTTTTCAAAGAAAGCGTCAGGGCTGAAAGCCGTAATCAACAGCACATATTTCGGCAAGCTCAATAACCATATTTCGGCAGGCTCAATAACCCTATTTCGGCAGGCTCAATAAGCTTGCGGTTCGTATTCCATGAAAAACCGTACGGTTACTTTCACAGAATTACATTTTTTTCGTAAGGAAATCGTAATGATCCTTCCATAGCTTTGCGGACGAAAAAATATGATTAAGTAATGCGAATCAGGGCTTAAAAATTATTGGCTCATGTTACGCACAATCAAAAAAAGAATTAACTTTGCAAAATGAAAAGAGCGAACTCAACGGAAATCGATGATTCATGATGGATAAACAGGACGAAAAACACAGCCGGGAACTGTGGAACAGTTTCCTTGCGGGAGACGACGACGCGTTCGGTATGCTGTATACCGCGTACGTAAACCCGCTCTACGACTATGGCCTGCACTTCACCTCCGACGGCGAACTGGTGAAAGACTGCGTGCAGGACTTATTCGTGCGGCTGTATGCGAACCGCAAACGCCTGCAGACGGTCGAAAATATCCGCGCCTATCTCTTCTATTCCCTGAAAAACACACTGTTCAACCGGTTTAAAAAGGAAATCGACTATGACCTGATTGACGACGTCGACCCCGTTTTCCATGTCGAACTCTCGGCGGAAACGCAGCTGATTGAGTCGGAACAGCTGTATGAACAGAAAAAACGGATTGCCCTGATCATGGAAGACCTCACACCCCGTCAGCGGGAAGTGCTCTATTACCGTTTCGTGGAAGAACTTTCGTTTGAGGAAATCTGCCGGCTGATGCAGATGAACTACCAGTCCGTCAGGAATTTGCTTCACCGTACGGTGCAGAAAATCCGCAGCACGGCCACAGGAAAAAGTTAAAAAAATCACGAAAGTGAGTACAGCGAAAAAAAAGGATTGTCTAATAAGAAATGAAACTCGGAAAAATGAAAGAAAATACGGAATATACGATTGCCGACTTGCTGGAAGACGAATACTTTATCACCTCCGTCAACCGTCCGACCGCCGAAAGCGAGGCTTACTGGGCTGCGCTGCGGAGGGAAGGACGTGTCGCGGAAGAGGATTATGAGCTGGCGCGCTACTGCGTTCGCTCGTTCCGTCCGTCCGGCAGGAAACTGACAGAGGAGGAAGCGGGCGACTTGTGGGCAAATATTCGGATGGCGTCCGTCCGTCGCCGGTCAGGGAACCGCCGCCGGCTGTATAGCAGGCTGTCGCTGGCTGCTGCCTGTGTCCTGGCGCTGGCCGGATGGTTCGTATTTCGTTCACTCGCTCCGGCGGACGTCGAGGAACCGGCAGTCGTCGCCACCGTGCTCCAAAACATTGAAGACGTTGCCCGTCCCGACAGCATAGGCGGAGACATTCAGATTGTCTTTTCCGGCGAAGAACACATGACGCTGAAAGAAAAAACAGCCGAAATAAAATACAACGAGAA
>JAITDQ010000240.1 GCA_031282485.1 Tannerella sp.
GGCGATTCATTACCCAAATCGGAAAGATATACAGGTATTTCATTGCCCGGACGGTTGACGGCGTTGCCCGAATGAAGAAAATCAGCCATTTCCACGCTTAACTTAACCGGCTCATCGGAATATTTGACGTTGAACGTGTAATAACTGCCGTCTTCGGTTATGACGGAAAGATTGCTTTCCTTGCTGAAACCCTGCGTTGCAGCCTTCACTCGAAGAACGTTTTCCGCTCCGTCGGCTTTTGCCGCTAAAAGGTCAATAGACCCTAAATCGACATATCTAATCCCTGAGGGAAAAATGATATGTACAGTCTTGTAAAATGTTATTTCGAGGGCATACGGCGCTATCATACGGTTGAAGGTCAACGGACGAGTAAGCCCGCTGTACAAATCGCCCGTAGAAGGATTTGTTTGTGTGTTTTCCGGCGTTTTTTCCGGAACACTGTTTTCCGATACTTCCAACTGTACATTTTTCGCCGTATCGTTTTCCGGCGCATCATTCTGTGCGCTCACTGCTGTAAAAATGCCTGCAACAAAGGCAAGCGTTATCAAAAATCTTTTCATTTGAATTTTAACGGTATTAAATTATTTTACTGAATTTTTTAACTGTTCTTCCGAAATCAGAAATACTCTGTATCCCGCTTTCAGACGTACTTTTACTTCACGGAGTTTTCTCGCCGTAAACTGCGAAACGCCCTGTATAAGATTGCGTCCCATATCGGCGACAAACTGTTCGCCGGCATCGTCGGCTAAATTGATGCTTGTGCCGGCAGATGTTCCCATATTGGCAAGCACTTCCTTCACGGCATTCATTTCCTGCAAATTCGGAATAAAAATTCCCTGTTGTCCGTCGTTGTCGTAAACCGTCAGTTCCACAGGAATAATCGTCCCTCTGTATTCCAGCGAACGGACGGTAATACCAAGCCGTTCGCCCTGAATCTTCGCCGTTGACGCAAGAACGGTATTTTGCGGGATAACTGTTGTGCCGACCCGCATCGGCTCGAGCAGCCGTATTTGAACGCTTTGCCCGTCTCTGACTGTCAGATTGTCGTGAACACAGGCGGAAATAGTGTTTTTCATCCCTATACCTGCCGGCTCTGCGGTTGCAGTCAAAAAATTCATGTTACGTGGTTTTCCCAACATTTCCATAATTTCCGCATCGCTCATTTCCTGACGCAATAACGACACTGTTTGCGTTCTTACTTTGCTGACCGGAACGACCATCGTTTTTCCCGAAGTGTTAGCCGGTTGAGCCGGATGTGGCGATTGATGTTCGGCGTTAACCGTTCCCGGAGTTCCTGTCCCGGTCATTCCCGCCATTCCTCCGGTCATTCCCGTCATTCCTCCGGGCATGGCTGTAGAAGTTGCCCCCGGATTCAACGGCAAATATTTGGACGCCATTTGATACGACCGTTCCATGATTGCCATTTGTTCGTCAATGGCTTTTTGGGTGGTTTCTTTTTCGTCCATGCGACGGCGGAGTTCCTCAAGTTCCTGCTGCAATTTCTCTTTTTCCGGATCGGTTTTTGGGGATTCGTAAAAATTGCCGAGCGTCCGGTTAATATCCTGATATGCTCTTGCAGAATTTTGAATCGGCGGCGGAGGGTTATGCGTTCCGCCTGTTCTGCCTGCTCCGGATGTTGGCTGCACCCTGTCAGGCTCATCTATTAAAGCCAAATCGTCGTCAGGTTTTTGGCTGTCGCCGCCCAGAAGCGAGGAAAAATCCTGCAACGAACGCATCCGCTCTTCCTGTTTCTGTTTCATCTGCTCCTGTTCGTAGGCGTCGCGCTTGTCGCTGATAAGTCCTTTATCCTGTGGCATCGGGATGTCGGTATTGAATCCCGCCTGTGCATCCTGTTTTGCTTTTTCGTCTGCCGACGGCGCAAAAATAAACCACATACAGCCGGCGCAAATTATCGCCATCAATGCAAAAACAACGTATTTTTTCATTGTCTGTTTTTGCGCTTCACTCAATCTTTGATTATTCGTACTCATACTCTTTATTCTTAATTACATTAATACTGTCGATATACAGTTTTTTTAATTCCAACTGTTTGATATGTTCAATATGAATCAGTTCCGCATCGCGTTTACCGATGTTGTAAATAGACCTGACCAGAGTGCAAACACTGACAACGCTCAGCACAGCGCCAACAATAAGCACGATGACAAGCCGTTTCACGGGAGAAGGTTTTCCGCAAACAGCGTGGAGACCACAGTTAAAATCCTCCCGGATATCTCCTAAAAATTCTTTTAATCCTTTTTTTAATTTCATAATACGATTATTTTTAACGTTCAACAATTCTTAAATCTCTGTTTTCCACAATGCCGAAGGCTTCCATTGTAAAACCGTGCGGATTGTTGTCGCTGCGGACGGAGTTAATCAGGTTACACCGGGTTATTAAACTGCGTTCGGTGATGTTGCTTTCGCGGATTATCAACTGACGCGCATACGTTACCACTTTGTAAGGATAAGCGTCAAAATTGCATACAACGCTGTCAACCTGACAGTTTTGGTTAATATTTCCGGAAATTATCCGGTTATAATAGCCTTTTTCCTGCAAATCGCGATAATATCCGAAAGCCGATTTATCGACCAGAAACAACGCTCTGCGAATATTCGATTCTATGGCATTTTTATCCGGCGACAATGTAAAAAACAGTTCATGAAAGCGTTTTACATGTTCACGCGCTTCGACCGGGCGGTTTTGCGACAAATCCTGCGACAGGGCGAGGATAAGCGACTTACCGCCGTCCAATACATAGATTTTTTGCCTTTGCGCTTCGGCAAAATTGTATGAGTTCCACACCGAATATCCGGTAATACCGGCGCACAGGCAAACAAATACGATTCCGAAAAACCGTATTTGCTTAAAACTTGTTTCAATATTTTTTAATGACTTAAATTCCATAATTTAATACTTTTAATTTTATATTCTCAATAATTTATGGGCTTACTAAACGTCCCGCAATATTTCCTGAAACAGCGCCTGCGGCGGCTCCCGCCACTGCGCCTGTCTTGGCAGCCGTAGAGTTAATATTCCGGCTGTAAGCGCCCATGCCGCCTGCCGAAATTATCCAGTTGGCAACGGTGGGGATGGTGAAATACCCGATGATGCCAATTATCATAAAAATGATATAGACGGCATTAGAGGCGTCAATAGAAAAATTGGGATTGTTCTGCAATTCCGAAATATCATTTTTCAGCATCAAAATTTGGATTTTGGCAAGTATCGAAGAGAACAAATCCGAAACAGGCAGCCACAGATACACGCTTATATAACGGGTTATCCACTGTGTTAAAGTCGATTGAAAACCGTCATACACTGAAATAGCAAAGGCGACAGGTCCTAAAATGGCAAGGACAATCAAAAAGAATGTCCGTATCGTGTCGATGACCAGAGCAGCCGCCTGAAACAGTATTTCCAACAGTTCACGAAACCAGTCTCTGATTGATTTTTTCAGGCTGTACATCCCGCGTTCAACGTACATTCCCGCCATTGCAACCATATCGCCCGGACTCCAGCCGAGTTCGTCGAGTTGACGATCAAATTCCTCGTCGGAAACAAGAAAGGCTGTTTCGGGATTTTTCATCATCGCTTCATATTCGAGCTGGTCTTTTTGCTTCTGATACTCGTTCATGTCGAAAGTCTGCGTTTCGAGCATCTGGTGACAGCCTTTCGTAACAGGCGACATGACAGCATTGATTGTACCCAAAACAAACGAGGGGAAAAACATAATGCAAAGCCCAATCACAAACGGTCGCAAAAGCGGGTACACGTCTATGGGTTCGGCGCGGGACAGGGATTGCCAGACCCTGTGAGCGATGTAGAACAAAGCCCCAAGTCCGGCAATACCTTTTGCTACGCCCGCCATGTTGCCGCACAGCGGCATCATTTCAGTATAGAGGTTACGCAAAATTTGATGCAGATTGTCAAAACTAATCAATAATAACAACATAATTAATTCTCAATTAATATGACTACCAATACCTGTCTTCTGCGTTTCCATACAGGGCGGTTACACGGTCGGCGTCGCCTGCCTTCTTTGCCCGCAGATATGCTACCGATATGTTTTTGCGGGTGTAGTAACTGACTAAATTTCTGTGAGTTTTCAGACGGTCGTAAACGTAGTTGATAATGTCCATGCGTTCATGGTCGGTCATTGACAGTCCGTTCAGATTGACCACGTCTTTGAGTTCCAGAATCATATTGGCGCTTTCCTGAAGCAGGATAGTGTAACCGTTGGCTATCGCTATCAATTCTTCGTACCGGAAATGCGGGTCGGACAGCATCTTTTGAAAACTGTTGACATAAATGTCGCCGATTTCGCCGACAATCAAAATAGCGTCCCGGACTTTCCGGGCATCTTTAACAAGGTTGTGTACGCCTTTCAACTTGTCATAATACTCTTTCCCCTGATTGTAAACCTTTTGCACCTCTTTAAAATTGTTAATCATGTTGGTTGCCGTCGTGGATGTTTCCACAATCTGATTAATGGAGTTTACAATACTCGTGGCAATATGGGCGGGGTCTGCCACTATAAACTGCGCATTTACACGGCTTGCAATTCCTGCAAGCAAAATAATCATAAGTAAAATTACCTTTTTCATTTTTATTACCTTTTTTAATACTTTAATACTTAACATAATAACTCTTAGTTCTTAACTCTTGGTTTTTAGTTTCTCGGCTATCTGTTTGATAGCCAATTCAATATTTCCGCCCAACTTTTCAGTCAGGCGCATAAGTTCCAACTTTTCCGTTTCTTCGGTAGTATATGTAAAATACTCTTCCAAAGACACTTCTGTTGCATAAACGGCAGACTGTACGCCGCCGAGTCCAATCCATACTTCCTTGTATTTCCGGTTTGGGTTGTTTGCCATGTTAATAGACAGGATTTGAGAACGTTCCTTGTCGGTCAATCCAAGCAACGCCTGGATACTGTCAAACTTATTCATGTATTTCCTCTGGTCGAGCAGGATTTTGCAGTCGGCATTGTTGATAATACTCTCTTTTACAATCGGTGAAGCGATAATATCGTCCACTTCCTGCGTTACCACAATCGCTTCGCCAAAAAATTTACGAACGGTTTTATACAAATACTTAATGTACTCTGCCATACCTTCTTTCGCTATCGCTTTCCACGCTTCCTCTATCAAAATCAATTTCCTGATACCGTGCAACCGGCGCATCTTGTTGATAAACACTTCCATGATAATGATTGTAGTTATCGGAAAAAGAATTTTATGGTCCTTTATGGCGTCTATCTCAAAGACAATAAAGCGTTTGGAAAGCAAATCAAGTTCCTTGTCGGAATTGAGCAGGAAATCATATTCCCCACCTTTGTAATAAGGCTCAAGAACGTTCAGGAAATTGGCAATATCGAAATCTTTTTCGCGCACTGCCTTGTCGTCAAGAACATTGCGGTATTCGCCTTTGACAAACTCGTAAAATGTGTTGAATGAGGGCAAAATACCTGTTTTCAGGCGTTCGATATACATGCTTACGGCATTCGACAGAGCGACTTCTTCCGCCCGTGTAGGCGGCTCGTTGTCGCGCTTCCAAAGCGTCAGGATTAGCGTTTTGATACTTTCGCGTTTTTCAATGTCAAAAACATTGTCATCCGTATAGAAAGGATTGAAACTGATAGGGTTTTGTTCCGTATAAGTGAAATAAACCCCGTCTTCGCCCATTGTTTTACGGTTTATCAAATTGCACAGTCCCTGATACGAATTTCCGGTATCGACTAAAACAATATGCGCTCCCTGTTCGTAATACTGACGTACCATGTGATTGGTAAAAAACGATTTACCGCTGCCGCTGGGTCCTAAAATAAATTTATTGCGGTTGGTAATAATACCTTTTTTCATGGGCAAATCCGAAATATCCAGATGTAGCGGTTTACCCGTCAATCTGTCCACCATTTTTATTCCGAACGGAGAAGGGGAAGAACGGTAGTTCGTTTCTTCTGCGAAAAAACACAACGCCTGCTCAATAAAAGTGTAAAAACTTTCCTCTGCGGGAAAATCCGCTTCATTACCCGGAATACCCGCCCAATACAGAGCCGGAATATCCACAGTGTTTTGACGCGGTTTACATTCCATTAAAGCCAACTGACTGCCGACGTCGTTTTTTATCCTTTGCAGTTCCTCGCTGTCGTCGCTCCACGACATAACATTACAGTGACAGCGTACCGAAGTCAGTCCCAGCGAGTGGGCTTCGTTCAAATACTGTTCTATCCACTGTTTGTTGATTTGATTGGAACGGCTGTAGCGTGATAATGAGTGCATGTTTCTTGCCTGTTTCTCAAACTTTTTCAGATTTTCGGCGCTGTCGTCAATAAAAATAAACTGATTGTACAGATGATTACACGATAACAGCACGCCAACAGGTGCGGCAAATGACAGACGGCAATCACTGCGGTCGGTCGAAAGTTTTTCATACCTGTTATCTGTTGAGACTTTGCCGGGCAAATCATCAACATCCGAAAGAGTGTGCAGACAGAGAATATTATCCCCAATCCGCATGTTTTCGGGATTCAGTTGAATGTCCTTTAATACGGTCGTATCTTCCAGCGAGAGCGAAAAATATTTTTCTACAAGACCGTCGTTATCTTTTGTTCCGGTTATTTCGTCGCTTGTCAGACGGGTAAGTTTTAAAAATCCCGAATCGTTCATAATCCGTTCAAACTGTCCGACCGCTTCCAGAAATTTTTGGACAGTTTCTTTGTCCCTGATTTCCTTTGGAACAAGAAAACCGCGACAAAGCGTGTTGAAATTGCTTTGCATCCGCATCCGTTCCTTTGTTGTTTTGGTCAGGAACAGAAAACAGGCATGATTCAAATACGGGCGTTCATTAAAATGACGCTCAAAACTGCGGCTCAAAAAACTCAAATCGTCTTTTTGTATTTCCGGCGTGTAGTTTTCTTTGATAAACCAGTCCTGTTTATGTACAACCGAATAATTTGGCAACACTTTGATTGCCTTCGCCCAACTCGAATGGATAGCCTCGTATTCGGACGAGGTGACGGTGAACAGTTCGGGCAACTCAACCCGAAATGCCACCGTTACATCTGCGTCCTTGCTGACAATACAGCCGTTTTCGACCGTCAGCAACGGAAATTTACTCTCGAGTGTAACCGCTTTTAATACGTTTCTCATTTCGTTGACATTCTTTGGTGAAACAATCGGAAAAAGCGCCGGCGGTTGATGACATATCGCGGATGGTTGCTCCTCGCCTGTGCTTTCATTAGCCCGTGTTCGCCGTATTTACCGTTGAGGTAAAATATCCCATAAACCAGAGTTAATGCGGCAGTTACACCGAAAATAATACAAATCCACTGATTTATGCCCGCCATGTACATGACCACGAACACTACAAACAGACCCAGCAACCCGCCTGCGAAAATAAACAGATATTGAGATTTAAGTCCCTGAAATTCCGCCGGTTTGCCTATTCCCTTATTCAACGTATATTCCATGTCTTGATTACAGGAAGAAAGAACGTAAAATGGTTGCTGCCACAATCAAAAAGATACATGCTCCAAACCAGCTTGCCGCTGTTTTACTCGTATCCGGGTCGCCACTCGAAAACTTCGTGTACACTTTAACGCCGCCTATCAGTCCGACTACCGCACCGATAGCGTAAATTAATTTTGTCGCCGGGTCAAAATAACTGGTTACCATAGTAGTAGCCTCAGTTATACCCGCTGAGCCGTTGCCCTGGGCAATGGCGCTTGCGGCGGTCAGACACAACGCTGCCGCCGATAATAAAAACCTTAACCTTTTCTTTTTTATCATAACGATTTACTGTTTTTAATGCCGTGAGGATTTTTCTTTATTATCCTCACGGCGGATTATTACTAACATTTTTATTCTTTAACATCTTTAATTCTAACTCAAAAAATCGGCGATATTGAAACTGCTGTATTCATTGTCGTCGCTGCTTTCGTTTGCGACTTCGGGGAATAAACTTTTGATATGCCGGTCAATTACTGCCGTTATCTGCTGTCGTTTCACCTCGTCGCCGGAAACAAGTTTCTCGAACATGTCGGTTTTCTCTACTCTGTAAAGAATCCCGGCGTATTCGTCTGTTGGAGTGTCTATGGCTTTTGCGGCGTCTTCCATTTCTTCAATGGAAAATCCGTCTGCCAGTTCCGCCTCCTGTCCCAGGATTTGCCGGAGTTCTTCGGATTCTTCTTCCGCATCCGGCTCGTCTTCGCCTGTTTCGTCTTCGTCCGGCTCGATGTCCAAATCATCCTCGTCCGGTTGTTCGTCGCCAAAAATTTCATCTAACCTGTCGAACGGAATTATCGCTTCGATTTTCCCGTTTTCGGGTGCAAAGGTATTCGCTTTTTCTTCCTGTTTTTCAGTATTTAAAACAGTGGCAGGGGTTGGCTGCGGCTGGCTGACAACAGGCTGGACAAAATGGCTTTTTCCTACCACCTCACCGGTGTCGATTTCCTTCTTTTCGGGAACATCGTCGCCCTTTTTTGCGACCTGCTGCTTCGGATACGCTATACGGTACAGCAGGAAAAGGGCGACAAGCATCACTGTAGCGGCAAAAAGTTTCATGCGGGATT
>JAITDQ010000260.1 GCA_031282485.1 Tannerella sp.
ACGCCCTTGCCGTAACGGCCGAAAATCTTGCGGATGCGGAATACATCTATTCGCAGGCAATCGAAAAATCCAAATTACTGCTTGCGGATGCCACGGACACGGACTGCATAAGCATACCCGTCGACAAACTGATGCAACAGCCCGCACCCAAAACGATATTATACGAATTGCTGAAAACATACGGATTTTCGCCCCGCGTCTCCGAAGAAATTTTCAGCACATTGACGGGTGAATCCGGGAAAATCTTCGAGGCAACGGAATCAGCCTGTAAACTGCTGAAAGACCGCAACCGGTTAATTATTTTCAAACCCGGCGCAAAAATTACGGAAGAATACAAGTTGAGCGAAAACCCGGCGGAATGGCAAACTTTACCTGTCGCCCTTTCCGCCGGCAAAGTCTCGGTTGACGGTTCGTTCAGGATAGACAAATCGCCTCTGACGGGCACGTTCGATTATGACAGGATTCATTTTCCCCTTACATTAAGAAAATGGAAACCGGGCGATTGGTTTGTTCCTTTCGGAATGAGCGGACGCCAGAAACTCAGCGACTATTTTTCGAACCATAAATTCAGCCTTTTGGAAAAAGAAGATGCATGGGTCTTATGTTGCGGCAATGACATCCTGTGGCTTGTCGGTCAACGCATTGACAACCGTTTCGGGATAGACGGTAAAACAAAAACAGCTTTTATCATAAATTTTTCCCGAAAAAATTGCAGCAATTAAAAATAGTTCGTATCTTTGCCCCGTCTTTTATTACAGAGAATAACAGACACGTTTCAGCAGTAATAATCCAAAAATATATTTTTACTATTTTTTTTAGAACAATAAGGTAAAGTGTATTGACCACTTACCAATTATCAATCTAACCGTTTAAAGTTTATTATATTACAAGTTTAATATGCAAAAATACAACATTCTTGAATTAAATGAGAAGCAATTAACCGAATTACAGGAAATTGCGCAAACCTTAGGCATCAATAAAGCAAAGTCCCTGCAAAAGGAAGAATTAGTATACAAGATTCTTGATGAGCAGGCCATCTCGTGGGCCGGTAAACAGGTCGAAAAAGAGAAGGAAAAGGTTGCCCGTAAAAAGGAAAAACAGGCACAGAGGTCTGTTGGTCATCCAAACAAAAACAAACAGGGTGCGCCTGCCGATGATAATAATTCAACGGAAGACGCAGAACATGACGGAGAAACCGCCGCCGGAACAACCCGCAGAGGACGTCCTCCGAAAAATAAAGGACAGCAAAGCGGCACCGAACGGAACGAAACAAAATCCGACCAGACAAACAATGCGGAAAAAGCCCGCAGAGGACGACCGAAAAAGGAAAAAACAACAACGATTCCGATACAGCAAAAAGAATCGCAGCCCCAAAAAATTCAATTCGGAAATTTCGCCAAAGGCAATACAACCGTCAAAACCGTTTTACCTTCACCGGGTACTGTTATAATCGACACTCCCGGTACGGCTCCGGCACAGGCTCAGACTCCGGCACAGGCTCCGGCTCCGGCTCAAACAACCGGTACGGTTAATGCACCGGCGCCTAAAACGACGCCCGATACAACCGAAAAACCGGCCGAGAAACCGAACGGCAACAAAGACGCACAGGATGCGTCGGCACAACAGGCTGCCGGTAAAAGAATTATATTCAGACACAGCAATGATACAAATTCCGTGCTGGATCAGGTCATCCCAATCCCGATTCCGATTCCGATTCCGCTCAATGTTGCCGACAACAAACCGCAGACCGCCGGAAACGAACTGCCGGTAAACAACCAAAACCCGTCAGCCCAAGTGAACCGTCCGCCGGCCAAACATAATAATCAGCGTCCGCTTTCCCCCATGCAGATCGAATCGGAAAAGGCTTTCGATTTTGACGGAATACTGACAGGCTCGGGCGTACTGGAAATCATTCAGGACGGATACGGATTCCTGCGCTCGTCCGATTACAACTACCTGCCTTCGCCGGACGATATTTACGTATCACAGTCGCAGGTGAAACTGTTCGGACTTAAAACCGGAGACCTCGTCGAAGGACCAATCAGACCGCCCAAGGAAGGCGAAAAATATTTCCCGCTTGTCAAAGTGGACAAAATAAACGGCTGCACACCCGAAGACGTGCGCGACCGCGTACCTTTTGACCACCTTACACCCCTTTTCCCCGACGAGAAATTCAGACTTACGGAAAAGAAATCACATAAAGTGTACGACCAGATATCCGTCCGTGTGGTAGACCTGTTTTCGCCTCTCGGAAAAGGCCAGCGCGGACTTATCGTAGCCCAGCCCAAAACAGGTAAAACAATATTGCTCAAAGACATCGCAAATGCTATTGCGACGAATCATCCGGAAGTATATATGATCGTCCTGCTGATAGACGAACGTCCCGAAGAGGTCACCGACATGGCGCGAAGCGTTGATGCGGAAGTGATCGCATCAACGTTCGACGAACCGGCGGAACGTCACGTGAAAATAGCGGATATCGTCCTTAACAAAGCGAAACGTATGGTTGAATGTGGCCACGATGTTGTCATCCTCCTCGATTCCATAACACGTCTCGCCCGTGCGTATAATACCGTTCAGCCGGCGTCGGGAAAAGTCCTGTCGGGCGGCGTCGACGCAAATGCACTGCAAAAACCCAAACGCTTCTTCGGCGCCGCACGTAATATCGAAAACGGAGGCAGCCTGACCATACTCGCAACAGCCCTGACCGAAACCGGCTCCAAAATGGATGACGTCATCTTTGAAGAATTTAAAGGTACCGGCAATATGGAATTACAGCTCGACCGGAAACTGTCCAACAAACGCATTTATCCTGCCGTTGATATCATCGCGTCAAGTACCAGACGAGACGACCTCCTGCAAGATGAAGCTACCATTAACCGCATGTGGGTTCTGCGTAAATACCTTTCGGACATGAACTCAATCGAAGCTATGGAGTTTGTTAAAAAACAACTCGAAAATACGGTCGATAACATGGA
>JAITDQ010000003.1 GCA_031282485.1 Tannerella sp.
ATTGAATACTGGGGCGAATCGCACGGCTGGCCACGTAAAGGATGGAATTATTCTTTCTTCAATCACGCCCTCGAACCCTATCCGCAGGCATATCTGATAAAAAGTATTTTCAGCGACGACCCGCTCGTACATATCGGCGTGATGGACAAGGCCGACGAAAATGTTGAATGGAATGACGTAACCGTCGGTACTCAACACGTTTCTTCGCACTGGAATCGCGAAGCCGGCAAAAAATACAATATTTTCACCTACACCAATGCTGAAGAAGTGGAACTGTCGCTCAACGGGAAATCCATCGGCGTCCAAAAGAACATCCTCGACGATATCAACCGCCGGAATATGATTTACTGGCAAAACGTTCCTTACGGCAAAGGAGGCGAAATCGTTGCCATTGCCCGTAACAACGGCAAGGAAGTCGCTCGCCACCGGCTCGAAACAACGGGTAATGCCGTGGCGCTGCGTATGGAAATCGAAAACGATAAATGGAAAGCCGACGGTATGGATTTACAATATGTAAAAGTTTATGCTGTCGATAATAAAGGACGTGCAGTACCCACGTCGGAGGGAGAAGTAACATTTGACGTTTCCGGCGCGGCAAAACTGATTGCTGTGGACAATGGCAACCATTCGAGCGACGAACTCTTTGCGGGCAATAAACGACAACTGCACAACGGTTTTGCTATGGCTATTCTGCGTTCCGGTCAAACGGGAGGCGAAGTAAAAATCAAAGCAAGCGCAGCAGGATTGGAGGGTGTGGAAAAAATATTAACAACAGACAAAAATGATGCGGAAACAAAAAACAGTACTCCAAAGAAAGAAGACATATTAAATGCGCTTCGTCTGGCTAACGACTATTTTATGGCAAAATGGAGCGACCCCGGACAACCGATTCCTTATCCTTCGCGAAATCGCAACTATGAATCCAATGTATGGACGCGCGCCTGTTATTACGAAGGGCTTATGGAGTTTTGGAAAATAGACCCTCAGCAGCGATACGTCGATTATGCTCTGGAATGGGGCAACAAACACAACTGGAAACCGTACGGTACGCGCAACGACAAAACTACGCGCAACGCCGATAATCTGTGCGCAGGGCAGACGTATGTTTTCCTGTACGAACTGTTTCCCGAAAAACCGGAGCATTATATTTCCGCCGTCAAACGCTCGATAGATTCGATGATGGCTACCGGCAGGATAGACGACTGGCACTGGATAGACGCAATCCAGATGGCGATGCCACTGTTTGCACAGTTCGGAAATATTACCGGCGATACGGCGTATTACAACAGAGCATACGATATGTATATGTTTACGAAACTCAAACATGGCGATAACGGACTTTATAATCCCGAAGACCATCTCTGGTGGCGCGACAGGGACTTCGCCCCGCCTTATACTGAGCCTAACGGCAAGAATTGTTACTGGTCGCGCGGCAACGGCTGGGTTGTCATGGCAATGGCGCGTATGCTCGACATCCTCCCCAAAGACGAACCTCACCGCCGGGAGTATGAAACCATGCTAAGGGATATGTGTCATGCGCTGAAAAAAGTACAGCGAAAAGACGGATTCTGGAACGTCAGCCTGCACGACCCGGACAATTACGGCGGCAAAGAACTTACCGGAACGGCAATGTTCACTTATGCCATGGCTTACGGAGTGAACAACGGGCTGCTGGATGCTGAAGAATTTATGCCGGTCGTCTATAAAGCATGGAATGCTCTGGTTAAGGACTGTCTTCACAAAAACGGTTTTCTGGGATATGTACAGGGAACAGGAAAAGAGCCGAAAGAAGCGCAGCCCGTCACATACGACCGTGAACCTGATTTCGACGATTTCGGGCTTGGCGCATTTCTGATGGCTGGAACGGAAATATACAAATCGTTATCTTATGCTCAATCGACGCAAAGACAAATGGAACAGTTAGACCGTGGTCTAATCGCCGTTCAAACAGCAGAGGGCATTTTTTTGAGTTGGCGTTTGTTGGGAAACGACCCGAAGGATATATCGTTTAACGTCTATTGTAACAACCGTTTGTTGAATGAACAGCCGCTTGCCGGAGCAACGAATTATTTGGATAAAGAAGGCGTTGTTGATCACAGGTATCTTGTAAAAACAGTGCTGAACGGCACAGAAACCGGAGAATCGAAATCTATTCAACCCTGGACAAATCCGTATAAAATCATCCGGCTAAATCGTCCGGGAAATCAGTCAGGTTATTTACCTAACGATTGCAGTGTCGGCGATTTGGACGGCGATGGCGAATATGAAATCGTAGTGAAATGGAACGCCCGGGCGCATGACAATGCGCATAACGGTATCACCGACAATGTGCTTCTCGACGCTTACAAATTAGACGGCACACAACTCTGGCGCATTGATTTGGGACGGAATATCCGTGCCGGAGCACATTATACGCAATTCATGGTCTATGACCTCGACGGTGATGGCATAGCAGAGATCGCCTGTAAAACAGCGCCCGGAACTGTTGACGGACAGGGAAAAGCGGTTATTCTGGAAAACGACGACTCGCAAGCGGATTACCGGAACGACTATGGACATATCCTTGACGGACCGGAATATCTGACTGTTTTCAACGGAAATACCGGCGCCGAAATAACCACCATTCCCTACAATCCTCCGAGAGGACAGGACTTGAAAAAAATCTGGGGCGACAACAGAGGCAATCGCTTCGACCGTTATCTGGCTTGCGTCGCTTATTTAGACGCACGGCATCCGTCGCTGGTGATGTGCCGGGGATATTATACCCGCGCGGTATTGGTCGCTTACGATTTTAGAAACGCTCAACTGAAAGAACGATGGATATACGATTCCGGTTCGGATCCCGATACCAAAAACACTGCTTACGGACAGGGCAATCACAGTCTTGCCGTGGGCGATGTGGACGGCGACGGTTTCGATGAAATCATTTACGGCGCCGCCGCTATCGACCATGACGGTTCTTTACTGTATTCTACCGGTCTGGGGCATGGCGACGCCCATCATTTATCGGATTTAGACCCCGACCGTCCCGGACTGGAACTGTTCGCTGTTCACGAAACGAAACCCAGTCCGGCAGGTGTGGAATTACGCGACGCCGGAAGCGGCGAATTACTTTTCGGACGTCCGACATTTATCGACGTCGGGCGCGGAATGGCTGCCGATATCGACCCGAACCACCGTGGATTTGAATTTTGGAGTATTGCCGGCGACAGTGTGTATAATATCAAAGGCGATGTAATTTCCACCAAACGTCCTTCGATTAATTTCCGTATCTATTGGGACGGCGATTTACAGGACGAACTGCTGAACGGAACACAAATAACGAAATGGAACGGAAACGGGACGGATGTATTAGTCGATTTTCGGGATTTTGACGCGGCTTCTATCAACGGAACGAAAGCCAATCCCAATCTGAGCGCCGACCTGTTCGGCGACTGGCGGGAAGAAGTGATTTTCTACAACAGAAAAGACCCTGCTCAATTGTTGCTCTTTACGACAACTATCCCGACTGATTATCGTCTGGTAACATTGATGCACGACCCCGTATATCGAATGAGTGTGGCATGGCAAAATGTAGCGTATAATCAACCGCCGCATCCGGGACGTTATATAATTAACAGTGAATAATTAACAGTGAATAATTTGTTTTATGGAATATAGAAAGATTTTTTTAGTATCTCTGATAACCGTTGGGTTTGTTTTGACAGGTTTTACAAATCAACAGGAAGAGAAAAATAAACCGCAAGTAATTTTTATCGGCGATTCTACCGTAAAAAACGGTTCCGGCGACGGAAGCAACCGGCAATGGGGCTGGGGCGACATGATAGCCGGATATTTCGACACAACGAAAATATCGGTTAGCAACCATGCTATCGGCGGACGAAGCAGCCGTACTTTTATCAGCGAAGGACGCTGGGATAAACTGTTACCGGTCATTCGCACCGGCGATTATGTTTTGATTCAGTTCGGACATAATGACGCCAGCCCCGTCAACGACACTCTCCGCGCTCGCGGAACCATCAAAGGCGTCGGAGAAGAAACGGAAGAAATAGACAACTTGATTACGAAGAAACACGAAATTGTGCACACTTACGGCTGGTATCTGCGCAAATATATCACGGACGTCAAGTCCAAAGGCGCTACGCCGATTTTAGTATCGCCTGTCCCGCGCAATAATTTCGACAACGGCAAAACCCGGCGAAACGATGCAAATTACGGCGGATGGGCGAAACAGGTGGCAGAAGCCGAAAACGTTCCTTTTATTGACTTGAACTCTTTAGTTGCAGACGAATACGACAAAATTGTCGCCAAATTTGGGAACGCTGTCATTGATTCCGCTTATTTCTATGGCGACCATACGCATACTTCGCTGACAGGCGCTAAACTGAACGCCCGTAAAGTGGTGGAAGGAATTAAATCGCTGGAAAACTGTCTGCTGAAAGACTTCCTTTTGGACAGAACCTATACCGGCGATGTTCTTGTAACGACCGGCGATGCTTTATCCTTTTCCGCCGATTTACCCGAAGGCGATTACGACGTAACACTCACGCTCGGTCATCCGGATAAAGCCTCCGAAACAACTGTCAGAGGTGAAACACGACGTTTGTTCCTCGAAAAAATAAAAACAAAAAAAGGACAGTACTGCGAACAGTCATTTACGGTAAATATCCGCAACAAACATATCAGCAGGACAAAAGACGTGCGCATCAAACCGCGCGAAACACACAAACTGAATTGGGACAATAAACTGACACTGGAATTTACCGGCGTCAATCCATCCGTACAAAGTATCCGTATTCGTCCGGCAGAAAAGCCGTTCACCGTCTTTATATGCGGAAATTCCACCGTAACCGATCAGGACAATGAGCCTTGGTACGGTTGGGGACAGATGATTACCCGTTTCTTCGGACAAGGCGTTTCCTTTGCCAATTACGCGGAATCGGGCGAATCGGCGAACAGTTTTATTGCCGCCGGACGTCTGGAAAAACTGTTGACGCAAGCCAAAGCTGGCGATTATCTTTTCGTGGAATTTGGACACAACGACCAGAAACAGACGGGCGAAGGCGTCGGGCCCTGGCTGTCGTTCACCGAAAACCTGAAGATTTTTATTTCGGAAGCGCGTAAACGTGGAATGTACCCGGTATTGCTGACGCCTGTACAACGACGCAATTTCGACGCAAACGGTAAAATCGTCAATACCCACGGAGAATATCCCGACGCCGTCAGGAAACTGGCTGCCGACGAAAACGTTCCCTTAATAGACCTTCATCAAAAAACGAAAGTCCTGTACGAAGCATTAGGGATCGAAAAATCCATCGCGGCTTTTGTCCATTATCCGGCAGG
>JAITDQ010000018.1 GCA_031282485.1 Tannerella sp.
CGCGGGTCGATGTATAAAGATGTGGTTCCTTTGCTGGAGAAAATACCGGAAATCGTCGAAATACATTATACGACCGGCCCCTATACGATGTTAATTAAATTGTATGCGCGGGATAATGAGCATCTTATGGAGCTTGTGAATGCCAGAATTCAGGAGATACCCGGCGTGACCGAAACGGAAACGCTTATGTCGTTGCGTACAAGTCTTAAACGTGAAGTGCCTATCTGAATAATATTTAATGACAATGATTTCATCCATAAACCGGGACATCTGCAAGTCGATATATCGGCGAATCGGCATAATGACTGTGTGCTTTATGCTGGGTGTTGCTTATTTGTCGGCGGACAAAAGTTTTTGCTTTCGTATTTACCTGAAGGATAAAGGGAAATCACAATTCAGGGAATCTTCTCCCGAAGCGTTTTTATCACCTGAATCCATCGAGCGGCGTATGCTGAGGGAAGTATTTGTTGACGAGACCGATTTCCCGGTTTCGCAAGCCTATATGGATGAATTGATAGCGGCCGGCGTCTCGCCCGTCGTGCAGAGCAAATGGATGAAAACGGTTGTTGTGGAGGCACGGGACAGCGCCGTTGCGGATGTATTAAAGACGCTTCCGTTTGTCGATTCCCTGACATGTGTATGGAACGGAGGCGACCGACAGGAGGGTTTGCTCTGTAATGACGGTGATACATCCCGTTTATTGTCGGAGGACGAGCCTCTTGAAAGCCCGTATGGGCATGCGGAAGCCCAGATCGCAATGCTTAACGGCGTGCGTTTACATGCTGCCGGCTATCGCGGCAAGGGGGTTCGTATTGCGGTTATCGACGCCGGATTTAAGAATGTAGACCGGATAGAGGCCTTCGCGTCGATGACGCTGTTGGGCACCCGTAACATCACATTCCCCGGTCGTTGTGTCTTCCGCGAAGACGACCATGGGACGAAAGTCCTGTCGTGTATAGCCGCAAACATGCCGGGCGTGATGATCGGTACGGCGCCGGATGCGTCGTTTTTATTGATAAAGAGTGAGGATACGCGGGGCGAATCTCCGATAGAAGAAGATTTGTGGGCGGCGGCGGTAGAGTATGCGGACAGTGTCGGCGTTGATGTTATATCCTCGTCATTAGGCTATTTCCGTTATGACAGTATCGCTGATTATTATAACCGGAATGACCTGGACGGGCAGACGGCCTTTATCAGCCGTATGGCGGGCATGGCGGCCAAAAAGGGGATACTGGTAGTAAGCAGCGCCGGCAATGAAGGCAACAGTGAATGGGAAAAGATAACGTTCCCGTCGGATGCACCGGATATTTTGACCGTCGGAAGTATCACGTTCGATAAGGAAAAAAGCGCGTTCAGTTCCACCGGAATGACGGCCGATTACCGCATAAAACCGGATGTAGTGGCTGTGGGAACAAAAGTATGCGCGACAGGTTCGGCCGGGCAGATTCAATTTATTGACGGCACATCCTTTTCCGCCCCGACGGTAGCCGGTCTGGCCGCCTGTCTGTGGCAGGCTTTCCCTCTTTTGAAGAATACCGAATTGATAGAACTGATAAAAGAGACCTCAAGCCGGCATCAACAACCGGATGTTCAACAGGGATACGGCATCCCCGACATGTTTAACGCATATAAAAAGGCGAATAATGATGCCTTACGAAACTTTTGAACCGGATTCCTCCGGCGACGGGTCGCACGAAGCGATGTCGCTGTCGGCGCTTAATGCGCTCGTGCGGGAAGCGATAAACCGTACGTTTCCCGAAACATACTGGGTGCGTGCCGAAACAAGCGATGTACGCGTGAATACCTCATCCGGACACTGTTACCTTGAATTTATTGATAAAGACGAACAGTCGGGGCAAATTGCGGCCAAAGCGCGCGGCGTTATCTGGGCGAGGACGTTTCAACTGATCAAGCCTTATTTCGAACAGGAAACGGGACAACTCTTCCGGGCGGGATTGACGGTGCTTGTTAACGTTTCCGTAGAGTTCCACGAACTGTACGGATACAGCCTCACGGTGCACGATATAGACCCGTCCTATACATTGGGCGACATGGTTAAGACGCGTAAAGAGATAATTTTCCGGTTGCAGCAGGAAGGGATTTTCAGGCTGAATAAAGAGTTGCCCTTTCCTTCGTTGCCGCAGCGTATTGCGGTTATTACCTCTCCGACGGCAGCCGGATATGAAGATTTTGTTGACCAGCTCATTCGAAACAAAAAGGGTTTTCCTTTTTATATAAAACTTTTTCAGGCGGTTATGCAGGGAGAAAAGACGGAAGAAAGCATTGTGAATGCACTCGAAAGGATATTTCCCCATACCGGTTTTTTTGATGTGGTCGTGATTATTCGCGGCGGGGGCGCGGCGTCCGAGCTGAGCAGTTTTGATTCGTATCTTTTGGCCGCCAATTGTGCACAGTTTCCTTTGCCGGTAATCACCGGTATCGGCCATGAACGTGATGATACGATAGTTGATATGGTCGCCCATTCGCGTATGAAAACGCCGACAGCCGTGGCATCGTTCCTGATAGAATGTATGGACAGAGAAGCCGGACAGGTGCAGGAACTGGAAAACAGGATACATGCCGGGGCGTCTGCCCGTATAACACAGGAAAAAGCCGTTTTGCAGCGACTTGCAACGAGGTTCCCGGTTATGGTCGCCGGCCGGATTGAGAATCATCGCAACCGGTTGCGTGCGATGACGGCTCATTTGTCGGCGTTGCCGCAATGGTTGCGTCACCGTTTGGAAAGTATCGGCGACGTATCGCCGCGTATTCAACGCGCAGTCGATTCGACGCTTTCAAGACGTGCAACGTTCATCGAATCCATGCCTTTACGCCTGCGGAGCGCCTTCGGTACGATATTTTCGGGACAGCGCCGGAAGCTGGAACTGAACGAACAGTACATAAAAATGGCATCCCCGGAATATATTCTGAAACGCGGTTATACGTTGACGATGAAAGAAGGAAAGATTGTAAAACATTCGGCCGAACTGTCCGAAGGAGATGAAATAACCGTAAGATTTTCCGACGGCGAAAGGAAAGGTACGATTCTGTGAAGGAAATAAAACACACAATATTATATATGGAAAAAAAGGAAACTTATAACGAAGCCGTAGAAAAACTGCGGGCGATAGTGGAAGATATTGAGAATGGAGAACTTGATGTAGACGTACTTTCGGAGAAAGTGAAAGAAGCGACGCGCCTTATTAAATTATGTAAGGAAAAACTTTTTAAAGCGGACGAAGAGGTGAAGAAGATACTCGAAGAACTCGATTCGTGAAATTACGGAATGACATGAAACGAACGGTCATAATCGTTGCCGGAGGAAAGGGCGTGCGCATGGGAGGCGGTTTGCCGAAACAGTTTGTCCCGTTGCAGGGGAAACCTTTGCTGATGCATACACTGAATGTTTTTCATCAATGGGATGCCGCGGCGGAAATATTGCTGGTGATACCGGAAGGACAGGTTTCGTACTGGACGATGCTTTGTAAAGAGCTTGACTGCACGGTTCCTCACCGCATTGTTTATGGCGGCGAGACACGTTTTCATTCGGTAAGGAACGGTTTGAACGAAACGGAAGGAGACGGTATCATCGCCGTACACGACGGGGTGCGTCCGTTTGTTTCCCCGGATGTGATTTCTTCCTGTTTTACGGCGGCCGAAGCGTTCGGAGCGGCCATACCGGTTGTCCCGATGATTGAATCGGTCAGGGAAATAAACGGAGGCGACAGTCGCCCGTTTGACCGCAACCGTCTTTGCGTCGTGCAGACCCCGCAGGTTTTCCGGGCGTCCCTGTTGCGACGGGCTTATGAGCAGCCTTATGATGAGCGTTTCACGGATGACGCTTCGCTGGTGGAAGCGGCGGGTCAGGCCATACGCTTGGTTGACGGCAACCGCGAAAACATAAAAATCACAACGCCGGTTGACCTGAAATGTGCGGAATTTCTGCTTATGGAAAAAAACGGGGGAGGGGAGAACTTGAAAATTGGATATTGACGAACGTTCCATAATGTACTTGACGGGAGTTGGCCCCAAACGGGCTGAAATCCTGCGGAAAGAAGCAAATATCGTTTCTTTCGAAGACCTGTTGTATTATTTCCCGTACAAATATGTGGATCGCAGCCGCTTTTATACGGTGAGTGAAATAGACGGCAGCATGCCTTATATACAGCTGAAAGGCCGCATTGTTTTCTTTGACATGATGGGAGAGGGGAGGACCCGGCGCCTTATCGGGAAATTCACCGACGGCACGGGGACGATTGATCTGGTCTGGTTTAAAGGCATTAAATTTATTACCGATAAATATAAAACGGGACAGGATTATATCGTCTTCGGCAAGCCGGCGGAATTTGCCCGTGCGTATAATATTGCGCATCCGGAGATCGATCCCGTAGAAAACGTCGCGCAGGTGGCGAACGGGCTTGTTCCCTTTTATAACACGACCGAAAAAATGAAAAAAGCCTTTCTAAACTCGCGCGCCATACAAAATATGCAATTCACCCTGTTGACAAATCTGGACTGGCACATACCGGAAACGTTACCGCCTCACGTCCTCGCGGGATTGAACATGATACCGGTTTCGGAGGCAATGAAAAACATTCATTTTCCCGAATCGGCGGAAAAACTGCGTCAGGCACAGTTGCGCCTGAAATTCGATGAACTTTTTTACCTGCAGTTAAACATCCTTCGTACGGTGATGCTGCGGCGCAATAAATTGAAAGGAATCGTTTTCCCGGTCGTGGGAGATGTCTTTAACACATTTTACAAAAAATATCTGCCGTTTGAATTGACAAATGCGCAGAAGCGCGTCATACGCGAAATGCGTCAGGATATGCGCAGCGGACGCCAGATGAACCGTCTGCTGCAAGGCGACGTGGGCAGCGGCAAGACGCTTGTGGCTCTTATGGCAATGCTTCTGGCGATTGATAACGGTCATCAGGCCTGTATGATGGCGCCAACGGAGATACTTGCCAACCAGCACTTCGTCACGATAAAAGAATTTTTGAAAGACATGAACGTCCGAGTGGAACTCCTTACCGGTTCTACGACGCAAAAGAAACGGGACATACTGCTGCCCGACCTGGCCGCAGGAAAAATAGATATCCTTGCCGGCACGCACGCCCTGATAGAAGACAACGTCGCGTTCAAATCCCTGGGGCTGGCCGTGATTGACGAACAGCACCGTTTCGGCGTAGCGCAGCGTTCGAAACTGTGGGTCAAGAATAAAATCCTTACCCACGTCCTTATCATGACGGCTACACCTATTCCGCGCACACTCGCCATGACGCTTTACGGCGACCTGGACGTGTCCGTCATCGACGAACTCCCGCCCGGACGCAAGCCCGTCATGACCGTTCATCGCTATGATACAAAACGGGCGGAAGTGTTTGAGTTTTTACGTTCGGAAATCAGGAAAGGGCGTCAGGTATACGTCGTATATCCTCTTATCGAAGAGAGCGAAAAACTGGATTATAAGAACCTTGAAGAAGGTTTTGAAACATTTAAGAAAGTATTTCCGGAGTATAAGATATGCATGGTGCACGGGAAGATGAAGACAAGAGAAAAGGAAGCCGGGATGCAGCAGTTTGTTTCGGGGGAAGCCCATATACTTGTTGCCACGACGGTGATTGAAGTCGGCGTGAATGTACCGAACGCATCGGTTATGGTTATCGAAAGCGCCGAACGCTTCGGTCTTTCGCAGTTACACCAGCTTCGCGGACGCGTAGGGCGTGGCGCGGAACAGTCATACTGCATCCTTATCTCTTCGTTCAAACTTAGCAATGAAACGCGGAAACGCCTTGAGAAAATGGTAGAAACCAATAACGGATTCGAAATCGCGGAAGCCGACCTCAAACTGCGCGGCGCCGGCGACTTGGAAGGCACGCTGCAAAGCGGCGACGGACTTTCCCTGAAAATAGCAAACATCGCATCCGACGGCCAAATCCTCCAACTCGCCCGCGACGTCGCCCAAAACATCCTCAACGAAGACCCGAACCTGGAAACCCCCGAAAATAAACTCCTCCAGTCACGCCTCACCGCACTTTTCCGCCGCAAAATCAACTGGGGACTTATCTCCTGAATTGGAAATATCCTCCCGGCGAATGTTTTTTCTCGCCGGATTGCCGGAATTTGTTGAAATAAAAACGTAAACCCCTTGTGAATTTTGAACGAAATTTTTATATGCCTGTGTGTAATTGGATAATTTAATGTAAATTTGTACCCACATTGATAAGACAGATTAATATGCATACCAACAAGATTAAAAAAATAGAAATTTACCGGTTGTGGGATAAATATCATTTGATTTGGGACAATCTCTATCCCGATGTAAATGTTCTTGTCGGCATTAACGGGAGCGGGAAGTCCACTTTATTGAACATCCTGGATGCTGTTTTAGCTTCCGATGAGAAAGCATTAAAAGAATATAAATCAGATATTCGTATCCATTTCGAAGATGGCGCTACTGTTTTATACGAAAACGGCAAACTGTCTTATTCCGGACAACAGCCCTTGCCTTTGCATACGATAATTAATACATTTGATGTTCCTGTTCGAAACAAAAGTAAGTTGAACAAAAAAGAATCGCCGTTGACGCTGGAATTAAAAGATTTGATTTATCCGACAGGAACGTTGGAACACGATGAGGGGCACAATATTATTATGATACAATCTTTTAACGATTACCGGCTGTTAGCATCCTCTGATCCGGCTAAGGTGGGCGAGACAGCTCAAAGAATAAACCTGTTGTTCGATGAAATCAATTCGTTTTTCTCATACACCGGAAAAACAATATTTCCGGATTCAAATAAAATCCTGTTCAGACTGCAAGATGACAAAACAGTCATTCAGTTAGAGCAACTTTCCGCCGGGGAAAAACAACTGTTGATTATTTTATTCAAAATCTTTTTATTAAATGATTACCCATACATCGTTCTGTTGGATGAACCGGAAATATCGTTGCATGTCGAATGGCAGATGAAATTTATCGCTTCATTGCAAAAATTAAATCAGAATTGTCAATTTCTTATTTCTACACATTCACCCGGCATTTTCGGCCAAGGCTGGGGAACACGATTGACTTTTATGGAAGAATTATTTAAATGACCATGATAAAAGATTATAGAAGAGAGCAACATTATAAAGTTCAGGCAGCGTATTATGAAGGACAAAGGCTCCTTTTGAAAGCTGACTGTGTCGCTCATCTGGAAGATAAGGAAGATGAAGTTTTTTGGTCGGCGGTGTTCAGGAAAGCTGTACCCGAAAAGAAAATACAATTTCTGTACAGTTCTATCAATGAAAAAGGGAATAATACTACAGGTGTTGACCATTGTCTGCTATATAAACCGTATCTGAGTCGAACTTTCTTCATTTGTATTGATAGCGATTATCGTTATCTGACACAGGAAGTTGGGATAAATATTGAACAGTATATTTTTCAAACATACACATATTCCATTGAAAATCATTTTTGTTATCCGGGCGGATTAAATGATATTTGTTTTCAAACCTGCAATTTACAGAATGATATTTTCGATTTTCAAGCGTTTGCAAAGGATTTTTCTTCTATTATTTATGAGTTGTATGTTTGGCATCTCTATTTTGTGAAACAGGATATTTCCCAATTTGACAAGCCGGAGTTTTTTAAAATAATCGACTTTCATCAATCAAACATAGACTATACGGATGCCCGACAAATATTGGAAGAACTTAAAAAGAGAGTGACAGCTAAATTAGAGGCTGTTTCTGTCCGGTTTTCTAATATTGATTTAAACTCTTTGAAAATTCAACTCGAACAGTCAGGATTAATGAAAGAGAATGCGTTTTTATATATTCGGGGGCATCATTATTTTGATTTAATATGCAAGACAGGAACTGCAGTCTGCGAAAAAATACTTAAATGTAAAAAAGACAAGTTGTCCGACAGTGAAGAAATTGCCAAACTTTACCGTAATAAAAAACCGTTCAAAACCCAAATTTTGAATAATGTTCAATTCGGACAATATCCGGAACTTGATAGGATTGAAAAAGACATATTGAGCCTGCTGCTCTTAACCTGATTTATGTTGAATTTCTATTCTAATACCGGCATATTTTCCTCTGTAAAAAACTTTTTTCATCACATGCATTTGGAAATCGCCGGACTTTCATGTAATTTTGCCGAAATAAAAAAAGACAAATGGCTCAACTTGCTGATATTATTAAGAAAAATATCGAATCACTGACCGGCTGTGATCAGATAGAATACAGACATATTCCACGCCGGGAAGGGCAGGCGCTTCCGAATATGACCGGATTGAAAGAAATTATCGCGATTCTGAAAGACATTTTCTTTCCCGGTTTCTTTAGCGAATCGGCAGCGAGTACGAATATGCACCGTTATCTCGAAATACAAATGGAGAATCTCAATTCGCTTTTGACGGAACAGATCCGCAACGGGCTGCATTTTTTTTCCGATCAGGCGCCGGAGGTGCTGGACGTGGAAGACGCCGGGGCGCTCTCGCTGTCGTTCCTTGACAGGATTCCCGAAATTAAGCGTTTACTGTGTACGGATGTGCAGGCGATGTTCGACAACGATCCGGCGGCGAAAAGCACGGGCGAAGTGATCATTTGTTACCCGAGTATCCAGGCGATGATACATTACCGCGTCGCACACGAACTGCTCCTCCTGGGAATCCCCGTCCTGCCGCGTATCATAACGGAAATCGCCCATTCGGCAACCGGGATTGACATCCACCCCGGCGCACGCATCGGCGAATTTTTCAGTATCGACCACGGAACAGGCGTGGTAATCGGCGAAACGGTGATAATCGGCAACCATGTCAGCCTCTACAAGGGCGTGACGCTCGGAGCCAAAAATTTTGTGCTCGACGAATCCGGCAATCCGATGAACCTCCCGCGCCACCCCATTATTGAGGATAACGTCGTTATTTATTCCAATGCAACCGTTCTGGGACGAATCACGATCGGGCACGATTCCGTTATCGGCGGAAATGTCTGGCTGACAAGCAGCGTTCCGCCACACTCCCGCGTAGTACAGCAGAAAGCCGCCTCTAATGAGTTTAAAACGGAAGGAAATATTAATTAACTGAATTGAATGAAAATGAAGAAATCGACGATTTTATTTTTTGTTACCGCAACGTTCATTATAATGAGTTGTAACGGGAGTAACCGTAAAAATGCGCAACAGGAAGCGGAAAAGGCCGCGGCTGCCGCTTCGGGTTCGGGTTTGGGTTCGGCTTCGGAAGGCGCTGCCGTTTTGAGCCGTGAAGAGATACGGTCACGCTCATTTCAGGAACTGTTTGATTCAATTGCAGCCAAAGACATACCGGGAGATGTTTTCACACATGTAGGTTCGGATTTCACGGTAATTACCGCAGGCAATCCGTCGCACTGCAATTCGATGGTTGCCGGCTGGGGCGGCTGGGGAATACTGTTCGGCAAGCCGGCCACCTGGTGCTTTCTCCGTTCGAGCCGCTATACGCTTGAGCTGATGCGTAAGGAACAGGCTTATACAATGGCTTATTTCGATGAAGCATATAAGGAAGATATTCTGCTTTTCGGCATGAAATCCGGTCGTGACAGCGACAAGATGAAAGAAAGCAAGCTCACTTCCGTACAGACGCCTTCCGGCAATATGGCATACAAGGAAGCCCGGCTGATTATCGAATGTAAACTTGTAGAAGTGACAACCGTATCGCCGGATGACTTCTACACCGAAGAAGGACG
>JAITDQ010000059.1 GCA_031282485.1 Tannerella sp.
ACATTGGGTAAACCTACTATTCCGCATTGTAATGACATAATTTTATCCTGTATATTCTTTAAATTATAATCGGCAAAATTAAGAATAATAATTCGATTTCATAATTTATTTTCGGTTTACGATAAAATTTGCCGGTTTAAATATATTCCAAAACGTATATAACATACTGATAACACCGGTAATTATATGTGATGAATTAAATAATTTGCCGTTATTCAAATAATTATTATTACTTTTGCGGTCGAATGTTAAGATTATTCACAAAATGTGCCTGATAACACGAATTAAAAAATAAAGGATGTATGAAATTTCAAAATTGTTTTACAATCAGCGTAGTTACGTCTGTTTTGTTATTAGTTGGATGTAACGACCAACGACAGGGAGCGCCGAACGATGTCGCCACTCCGGTGAGCGTTAAAGAACTTAAGAAAGGATCAATCAGCAAGTTGATTAACACCACAGGAACATCTCTGTCCACGTATAATGTGGATTTAAATTCGCAGATGAGCGGAATCTACCGTTTGCAAACAAATCCGCAAACAGGAAAGCCGTTCAAACTCGGCGATAAAGTCGCTAAAGGACAAGCCATTATCAAACTTGAAGACAAAGAGTTCGAAAACGGAATCGCATTCGACAGCCGGGAACTCAGTATGGAGATAGCCGAACAGGAATACGCCAAACAGAAAGCGTTATACGAAAAAGGCGGAGTGATTATCAGTGATTTGCGTAATGCCGAACTTCGTGTCATCAGTTCCCGTCACGACCTCGAAAGCGCAAAGTTGAATCTCGAGAAAACCGAAATAAAGGCTCCTTTCAACGGCGTGATTGTCAATCTTCCGCATTATACTCCGGGAGTGAAAGTCGATCAGGGCAAACCGATGGTCGGAATCATGGATTATTCACGTATGTATATGGATGTCAATTTCCCCGAAAGCGTTATCAGTTATATGAAGCCGGAACAGCCGGTCAATATCACCCATTACACCATCCCCGACGACACGCTTCGAGGCGTTGTCAGCGAGTTATCGCCCGCTATCAGCATGGAAACGCGCACGTTCAAAGGGAAGATACTGATTAATAACGACAAACTTATCCTTCGTCCCGGCATGTTCGTGAAGGCGGATATCGTTGTCGATAACGCCGAAAACTCTATCATCATCCCCAAAGAAGTCATACAGTCGAACCGGAATCGGAAACAGGTGTATATTGTCGAAAAAAATACGGCAATTCTGCGCAATATCCGCACAGGCCTCGAAGACGAAACGAATGTGCAAGTACTTGAGGGTTTGAAAGAAAATGACAATCTTGTCATTCGCGGGTTCGAAACATTGAGAGAAAACAGTAAAGTGAAAGTGCAAAAATAACGATACACGTTTTTGCTGCTAAATTAGTTTGCGTATGAGAAATATTGTGAAATTTGCTATAAACAATCCCGTAACCGTCAGCATGATAGTGTTGGCAATTCTGCTGCTCGGGAAAATATCTTACGACAGGTTAAGCGTCGATTTGTTGCCGGATTTGAACAGTCCGCGACTTTTCATCGAAATTAAGGCGGGCGAACGTCCTCCCGAAGAGATCGAAAAGTTTGTGCAAAACATAGAATCGACGGCAACCCGTCAAAACGATGTAACACAGGTGTCTTCGGTAGTGAAATCGGGATCGGCGCGTATCACGGTCGAATATGCATGGTCGAAAAATATGGACGAGGCTTTCCTCGATCTTCAAAAAGCCGTCGCCTCGTTTGCACAGAGTAATCCCGCTGTTACCGAACTTAAAATCACTCAACACGACCCCAATATGGCGCCGGTAGTGCTGGTCGGGATGTCGCACAAAAACATCGACGACATGGCAGAACTGCGAAGAGTCGCCGAAAATTATATCCGTAACGAACTCGTTCGTCTCGAAGGCGTTGCCGAAGTCGAACTCTCGGGCGAAGAAGAAGTCAGGCTGATCATCGAAACCGATCCGTACCGGCTGGACGCTTTCAAACTGAGAATCGAAGAGATCGCAAGTCGTATAGAATCTAACAATCAAAGCGTTTCGGGCGGACGCGTCAGCGAACTCGGATTACAGTATTTAGTGAAAAGTTCAACAATGTTTGTCTCCGAAAAAGATTTCGAAAACCTGATTGTTGGATATAAACCCGTTACCGCTCAGGCAGGAAACACCAACGCAAACGCAAACGCCAATGCAAACGCCGACAAAGCGCCTCTGCTGTTGAAAGAAATCGCATCCGTCAGGTTCGAAAACGACCGTCCAAAAAATATTGTGCGCATCAACGGCGAACGAAGTATCGGTTTGTCGATCTATAAAGAAATGCGTTTCAACACCGTAAGCGTGGTGGACGCAGTAAGCCGGCAACTCGCCGTTATCGAACAGGCATTGCCGGGATATAATTTCCGGATAATCACCAATCAGGGAACATTCATCAAAACGGCTATCAACGAAGTGAAAGAAAGCGCTGTGATTGGTATTATTCTCGCTGTGTTTATTCTTTTTGTTTTTCTCCGCAGGATCGGTACGACGCTGATTGTGAGTCTCGCCATACCCGTGTCGATTGTGGCGACATTCAATCTGATGTTTTTTAACGGATTGACATTAAATATCATGACCCTGGGCGGACTGGCGCTCGGAGCAGGAATGTTAATTGATAATGCTATTGTAGTCATCGAAAGCATATTCCGCAATCAGGAAAAAGGCATGGGATTGAAAGAGGCTATTATCACGGGGACGTCGGAGGTGTCGGGAGCGATAACTGCTTCGACATTAACCACTATCGTCGTGTTTTTGCCGATCGTTTATCTGCATGGCGCATCGGGCGAACTGTTTAAAGACCAGGCATGGACGGTAACATTTTCGCTTTTGTCGTCGCTGTTCGTTGCCGTGCTGGTCATCCCGATGATGTATCACCGGATATCGAAGAAAAGCGAGTTTACGGCGATTAAATCCATCAGAATGAACTGGTACAGCCGCTTGCTGGTGAAACTTGTACGGCACAGTTGGATTGTCATCACGATCGCTGTTGTGCTGCTTGCCGGTTCGGCTCTGCTGGTCCCGTATATCGGCACCGAATTTATGCCCCGCGCTGAAAGCAAAGCGTTTACCATCACCGCCAGAATGCCGGAGGCTACACGTCTCGAACGTACAGGTGCAGCAGTAACGAATCTCGAAAATCTGCTCTACGAAATCACCGGCGATTCGGCAATAACCGTTTACAGTCATGTCGGCGAAGGCAGCGGTCAGGAAAATGCTGTTTTCGAGGGCGAAAATACGGCTATGATGAAAGTTATCCTGTCGCCCGCCTGCAAACTGCC
>JAITDQ010000069.1 GCA_031282485.1 Tannerella sp.
TTGTGTTTCGGCGTCGGGTGTTTCCCGATATAGAGGTCGCCGAACAGGGTTTCAAATTTGTCGGCGCTGCACACATCGTAGTAGTGCGACAGCATGGAAAAAAACAGTGACTTGCCGAACTTGCGCGGACGTATCAGAAACAGTTTATTGTTGTCTTCCTGCTCCAAAAGTTCGATATAGCGCGTCTTGTCCACATAAGCGTAATTTTCTGTGCGGACGGATTCGAAGTTGCTGTTGCCGTAAGGCAGACGTTTCCTGTTGTTTGATTTCATACGTAAATAATTTGTTTTTTAGATGTCACATATTCCTGAAATGTTACGACAAAGATACTGAAACTTTTGCGATAAAAATAACGAAAGGAGAATTTTATCACCGGATGGCGACGTCATCTTCTTCCTCTTTTATTTTATGGAGCAAGGCGTCTACGTTTAATCACTTTCATCGTGACGGGAGCAGGAAATATATCCAATATTGCAAAAATGATGCGTAAAGTAGCGCGTGAAAGTGAAACTTTCCCCCGTACCGGTTTCTTCCTGCTTCCGGGGTTGACCGTGTTTCCCCCTACGAAATGCCTGTTCCCGGTATCCGTATGTCCGGCGTTTCATCCTGTTCCCGGTCCGTCAGTAACTGATACATGTAGTTGATAACGGTCATCAGGGCGGTGGCGTTGTGTTGAGCAATGGCGGTGTCCGCCTGTTCTTTCAGCGCGTGCAACTTTTTTGTGTCCGAGAACTCGCTTTCGTTTTTGAGCGCATAATAATAGTACCAGCGCAGCACCCATTCAAAGTTCGACTTTTTCAGGTCGTAATGCAGGCTTCTCAGGTTCCCGAGCCTTGCCCGCATGACAACGGGTGAACCCCGCAGCCACGAACTTTCGTTTATTGTCAACGCCCGGAAGCGTTTCCTGAGCAGTTCGTCTTCGTTTTTTTGCAGTTCGTCTTCTATTTCCGATTTCAGTTCGAAGTATTCTTCCTTCAGTTCGAGGGACTGATGGTTGCTTTTGTACATGTCCAGGGCAATGGAGAGTTTTCTTTTCTGCCGTTCGATGCCGTATTTTTCGTCGGTGACGTCGTCTTCTTTTATAAATCGCGCTTTGGATTTCAGTTCCTTTATCTCGTTTTCCCACTTTTTCAACAGGGCGGACTCGTCGTAAAGCTCTTTCCGTACGGCTTCGTTCAGGTATGTATTGCAGTTTGCGTGCAGATAGTCCAGTTCCTCTATCAGGCGTGCAAGATGGACGGTATGCGTCCGGGGACTGAAAACGCGTGATATTTCGCAGTCGATTGCCGGGATGCAGGCCGTGATTTTCAGGTCGCGGCTTTCGCTCATTTCAAAATGAAGCTCGACGTCGCATCCTTTTACGAGGGCGGTTTCCAGCGTGTTTGCCCTGATTTCGATTACGCCGACCGGTACGCAGCTTTGCGGACTGCCGTACCGGTTTCCTTCCATGACGTTTATCAGCAGCCGGTCGCTGCTTTTGGGCAACATCGTCCGGCTGACGTTTTTGACGACCGTTTTACGGAGTGGCAGAATGGCGTTTTTCTCAAAAACGGGTTCCAGCAGCGTCGATTTGTTTTCCTCGTCGTCGATTTCGATGCAGATGTCGTCCGGCAGGGGTTGTCCCTGAATGGAAAACTGTCCCTGGACGATTTCGACCGGGGGAATGTGGACGGGGATGCGGCGCTGCTCGCGGTCGTACAGCGTCAGTTCAAAGCGGTTGACGGTTTGGGGCAGCAGGGGCAGCATCAGTCCGATTTTTTCCGACAGGGGACAGTATCCCGTATCAAATCCGCCGTCTTTCCGTACGATTCTGTACTGTTGTCCGGGTGGGGGCGGCGGCGTGACTGTGGCGCTGAAATATTCTTCCTTATCCCGGGTCTGTTTGGCGTAACCGGTTTTTACATGCGTTTGAATGCCGGTCGAAGCGGGCGGCGGCGTTTCCCGGCTTTCCGCGATTTTGGCGGCGGCGTAAAATGCGGCGCCAACGACGACCGCCGTAGTGGGGTCGACGCTGCAATTCACCGGAATGTCCAGTTCGCCGGAAAGCATCCGGCGCACGAGGGGGATATAGGTCGAACCGCCAATGAGGATGATTTCCCGGATGTCGTGCGGCGAGAGACTGTTTCGGTCTAAGAGTTCCCGCACAATACGGATGCTGCGGTCGATGTGGTCGAGAATCAGGGCTTCAAATTCTTCGCGCCGAACGGTGAAGAAAAATTCGCGTTCCGCCCCGCTGTCGTCTTCGGCTTCAAACTCTACGTCGGCAGTCTCCCGGATGGAGAGCGCTATTTTTACTTCTTCCGCCTTGTGGAGCAGTTGACGGTAGAGGCTGTTGTATCTGTTCCGGGCGCTCCGCAGGTGTTCGATTTCCGGGAAGCCGCCTTCCGCTTTCAGCCTGGGGATAATGAGTTTGTCCACTATCAGGCTGTCGAAGTCCATTCCGCCGAAGAAGTTGTCGCCTTCGTGATCCAGCACTTTCATTTCGCCGTCGATGCTTATCAGTGCGGCGTCGAAAGTGCCGCCTCCCAGGTCGTACACCAGCCATTTGGCGGTCAGGTCTTCATGCTTTTGTTTGTTTGCGAAGGCCAGGCTTGCGGCAATGGGTTCCTGCAAGAGGACGACTTCGGAAAATCCCGCCCGGTAGCCGGCCTGCTTCGTGGCGTTGCTCTGGACGGTATCGAACGCGGCGGGGACGGTGATTACCACGCTCGAAAAGGTTTCGCCGGTGTAGATAAACTGCCGCAGTTCCTGCAACACGAGTGCGCTGAGGTCGACGGGCGAAAAACTTTCGTTGCGGTTGGGGATAAAATATTTTTCGTCCGTTCCCATTTTCCGTTTAAAGCAGCTGACCACGTTTTGCGGGTCTTTTTCGACGCAGTCGCGCGCCTTGTCGCCGATAACCGTCCGTTCCCTGCGGAACGCGACTACGCTCGGAAGCGTCTGTTTCAACCCCGACGGGTTTTTGAATACTTCCACTTCGCCGTTTCTGCAGACGGCAATGGATGAGTTGGTTGTTCCCAAATCGATTCCCAAATTGATGGTGTTTGTCATATTTGATATATATTAAATGTTTGTAATTTCCTGTTTTCAGCCGGCAATGACGACTCCCCGCTGCACGAGCGACAGGGATTCGTCCGCCGTCTTGCGGTAGATGACGGGTTTAAGCACCGTCCGTATACGCATCACATGCGCATGGCCGGAATCATCCTGCAGGATAGACGCCTCCACGTCGGTGCGGGTTTCATCGTAAATCTCGTTCAGCGGGTTGTGGATACGGTATCCCGCCTCGTCGATCACCTGCATCATCCGCCGGTGCAGGCGGGCGGCGGCGTCATCGCCACATCCGGCCACCCACTTCCGCTCCATTTCAAAAAGCAGGTTGCACATTCTTGTCCATAATTCGTCGTCTCTGTTCATTGTTTGTTTTGTTGTGTATTATTATTTTCGACCCACAGAACCCAGCCCCAAAAAAGTCAAAAGCAAAACCCATGAAACCCATCTTGGACTGGAATTGATGATGTTAACAAGAAGAATGCAAACAAGAAGAATGCAAACAAAGCCGATAAGACCTATCCACCATCCCGAGTGATGTACCGTACGGGTGATCCCGCCGTTGTCGTCATAGACAGCCCATGTTCCCGGAAATCCTGCATGGTTCACACAAGTTACCGTTATCAGGGCTTTATTCCCTTCCAGATTTGACAGGCATGTTTGCTTCAATTGAGGTTCCAGTTCCAGATTCGACAGGTTGTGGAAAATGGCGCAGGCGCATTGCCGGTCGTGTTTGTATATTGAGCTTGCTGCCGTATTGTGCAGCCAATGGGTGTATTCGTATGTCTCGTCATAAAACAGGCCGGCCGGCTTGAGCATGAGCAGTTGCAGAAAATAGATCGACCCCAGTTGCAGGATGGAATCCTTTTGCTTTTTCCATGAAAAATCTTTTGCATACAGCTTCAGGCATGAAGCGGCTTTTACGAGCTGTTTTTTCAGGGGGTCCCATGCTTCCGCTTCACGGTCGCGTGCAAGCCGAATGTTCTCCCGAAGCAGGTCGGCCACGTGTTTGACGTCCACGAGATGCTGCGTTTCGATGGCCCGTCTCAGGGCGGAAGCGAAAGCCGCCGCAAAAAAGGGCGCCAGCCACTGCCGGAAACCGTCGTCGCCGTATATTTCCTGCGATAAAAACCGGTTGCCCGGCGAATAGACGCCCGTTTCGAGAAAGCGCAGCAAGGCGGCATCCCGTTTCACATGCTGATGCCGGGACAGGAACGCATCCGACAGGATAGCGTCGAACGTCTTGATGAGTTCGTCTTTGGAATACGCCCGTCCCTGAATCCGGAGAGTCGTTTCGCCGGAGGATTCCAACTCGGCCAGCCGCCGCTTTTCGGCGGACAGGATATCTTTCCGCGCGGGTATTTCGTCCGATTCCCACGACAAGAGTGTGAATGGCGACTGATACAGGGGCGGAGTCATCTCATGCACGGTCAGTGTCAACATGCTGAAAAGACAGAGAAATACCTCCCGGTTGGGCATCCCGTTGACGTCTATTCCTGTTTTGTCTCGCGATGCAATCCACCCGAAAACGCCGTACCCGGCAGGTTTTAAACGGTTGTGTTCCAGCCACAGTTTGCCGTCGTGGAACCAAAATTTCCTGATTTGTTCTTTTGTAAGCACGATGCCTTTGTATTTGATGTAATCCGTTCCGACGCATATATCCCTGCGAACGCCGAATCTTACGAAGCCGTTGGCTTCAAACTCTTCCGCAATCCTCGGAAGACAACAGGCGTTCCACTGCGATTCCACTTCATCCAGGAAACGTATAAACCGGGGCTTTTGGTGTTGCCTGAACTTCCCCGACGCCTTGTAAACGGTTTGGTCGCCCGTCAGCCGGAAAACATAAGAGGTATGTGTATAACTCCCCATATAATAATGATGTGTTTTTGAAAACAAAAGACCGGAAATGTCCCTGAAAAGTATCGTTTGCGGATTTGTCAGCGTCCGGCGTTTCCTGTCCACTTTGTAAACGGCGAACCCTTCGTCGCCGGCAAAAAACCAGCGTTCCGTCCTGAAAAGTTTCGCCGCAAGCACAAAAACACCCGGCACCGGCAGGAACAGCCAGCAAATGAGGCTCCATTTCAGTTTATCATCCAGCGAAGTGAACTGCGCCGCCACCGTCCCGATACCATCGGGCGGCTGAACATTGAAATCCGCCGCATCGACGACATTCCTTCGCTTTATGAGAAAGCATGTCGCGACACCAAAGCCGATTAGCGCCGCAACAGTCAAAATAATACCTGTTCGCGCTGCAATAATCAAAATAATGCCGGTTGTCATTCGCTATAAAATACAAGTTCTTTTAGTAAGGCGAAATAAG
>JAITDQ010000215.1 GCA_031282485.1 Tannerella sp.
ACGAAAAAAGCGAATGAACTCGGCATTTGTGATATGAGCGGAAATGTATATGAATGGTGTCAAGACTGGTATGGCGCCTACTCAGCTTCGTCACAGCAGAATCCTACGGATGCAAGTACAGACGATGACCGCGTGGTTCGCGGCGGCTGCTGGGGCTACTCCGCAGTCTTCTGTCGCGTTGCGGATCGTTACAGCAACAGCCCCGATCACCGCTACCTTATGGGCTTCCGCTTGGTTTTGTCTTAGTTTTTCCTGTCGTCATCCCCTTCCCATGTAAGCAAAGGTTCTCACTCTTCACAGCGTTACAGAGCGGTTTATGTGCTGCTGAATGTAGATGAAGGCGAGTTTTCGCTTGGCAAATCAACCGGTTCGGAAATCGCCGGAAGGATATGCCAAGTGGACGTTACGAATACCTTTTTCTTTACATCAATCAGCGCCTGAACAAATCATTCCGCACATGGATTAACGAACTGCGGATCGACGAAGCCAAACGCCTGCTCAGTTCCAGCCCCGAACTGACCGTCAACGAAATCGCCGACCGCACAGGCTTCGCCAATCAAAGTAACTTCGGACGGCAATTTCTCAAACAGACGGGATACACTCCCGGCGCCTGGCGCAAAAACAGTTCGACTTCGACCATGTCCTGAACCCCAAAACACCGGCTACAAAGACAATATCGCGGGCGTAATCCATTTCGGACGGCTTCACGGGCATTGTCCAAAACGGGAATTTCTTATTTTTTCCTGTTTTGGACAGAGCGATAATTCTCTTTATACTACTTTTGGGTGTAAAAAAAAGTAAAAAAGATGACGTCAATACAAATGAAATCGCGGGCGGCGGTTGCCGCATTCATCCTCATCGCTGCAGGCACAACCGCCTGCACGCTAAAGGCGGCAGGAATACGATGGACAGGGACGGCGTCAAGCGTTTTTTTGAAGTGGGATACGAGTTCTACCCTCCGACAGACGGTAAAACAGTCAATGAATAAATAAATAATATGGAGTTATGAAAAGATTATTTCTAATTTTAACAGGTATTGCATTGATATTTGCGACATCATGCAGGGAAAAAAACAAAGTTACCGAGCCTGCTCTCAAATTTAAACACAAAAGTTCGGGAGTTACTGCCTTCGTGGACGACGGGAAAGTATTTCTGCAGGTAAATAACGAGTATTACAAAAGCCCTGACAAAAATTCCATGAAACCCGTCGAGGGATTGAAAGGCACGTGCCGGGGTGTTTATATCGGCGACGAAGGAAATGACATCAACGTGTTGATTTGCATGTTGCTCGAAGACGGCAGTCTTCAAGTACTCAGCCTTTTCGACATTTTGAACGAAAACTCGTTTACGGCAAGCGATAAAATTCGGGGATTATCCGGTATCGTCGCCTTCTTCACGAGCGACGGAACCGAAGACACCGAAGATTCCGACGATGTGGGTTACGGCGCATGGTGCACTTTCGCCGTTGACAAAAACGGAAAAGAATACATGCTGGCCGATTACCTGGACGAGTCGCCGTCAGAGGCCGGAAAATACGATTACCTTGCCGGAACATACCGCATGGACAGGGAAAACTGCGATTGCGAGGATGACATGACATTGACCCTCAGCGCCGAAAACGGGAAATACGCCTACCGGTTGAAAACGCCGAAACAGGATGTGTCGGGCATGGCAAACATCATCACCGACGAAGACAACAATACAGTTATTGTAAAGTTGCCCGAAGTGAAATGGGCTTCATACAAGGGACCTGTCCCCGAAGGCAAAGACGTGGACGATATGCCCGAACAGGATGTCTTCGAGGTAAGTTTCGAGTTCCGCGACGACCACGCGCTCGTGACGCAAAATTACGGAAATGCGATGAACTTCTACGTGAAATTCGCCGAATACGAGTGCAAGTATATTTATCTGAGTGAAAAATAAAACGGTTATACGATGCCTCTCTGGTTAATATTTTTACTGTTCACAGCGATAGTCGCAGCAATCATTTGGTTGCCGTCGAAAGGTAAACTCCGTATCGTGAAGATCGGTTTAATTGTGCTGGCGGCGCTGGCGCTGGCTTATATCGCTGCCGTATTCATTCTGCTGGGAGGAATAGAGTAGCAATTAATAATTGACAATTAATAATTAATAATTAATAGATATGAAAAAGGTTAAAACACACTGGTTATTTGGGTTGCTTGTTGCAACGCTGTTTTTCAGTTGCGGACAGGGGAGCGCGCAATCTTCGGGCGCAACGGAGATGCTGAAAGGTTTTTATACGCAGTACATTACGAAAGCGTCTCAATACCCGTCGGCGAGCGACATCCTGAACGCTGAAGAGGGCGCTTCGGAGAATGCCGCCAACACTTTGGAAGCAATGAATGCGCTCAGGCAAAAGTATTGTACGTCCCGTTTTCTGAATGAAATGAAGAAAGCGGCAGGAGAGGATGAGTATGACTACTACTGGTATTCATCCCGGTATGACCTGTTCCTGTATGCATACCTGAATGCAAAGGAATGTAAAGCCGGATGGGCAGAATCGCTGTCGATAAGCAGGGATTCGGAAGATGCAGATACGTACAGCGTATCCTTCGCATCCGCTACCGTCAGATTAAAGACAGTCAAGGAAGCCGGCGAATATAAAATTGATGCGGTCGAGGGTTACTCTACGGACGGTAAACGGCTGCTCCGTGAGAAGGGTACTGACTGTTCCGCCTTTTACATTCAGGAGGGAAAAGTCCGGCAGGCAGACTTCCATACCGGTCATACCGAAACGTTGAACCTCGGAAAAGCCCGAATCGTGAACATATACATGTCGCCGGGCCGGGACTGTATCGTTTTCCTGAAAGCGACACACTATATGGACTGCAACGTAACCGCATCTCTGCACGTTTACAGTATCAAAGACAAAACGGTCGAAAATATTGCGACACCCAAAGATGCATATCAGAGTTCCGTCAAATGGACTTCCGACCGGTCGTTTTCCTACGTGGAAGAAGTGAAGAACGAAGAAACGGACAGTAAATACTATCGCTGTACGCACACGATGGGAGGTAAAACCGTCAAGAACGAAGACAAAGCATTCTGGGACAATTATGAATATGAGGATGAAGGAAACAGCGAATTTGTCTCGCCCGACGGGAAAACGGCAGCCGTGATTGAAGACGACGCAATCACACTGAAACAGGCGGACGGCGGACGGACGCAAACCGTCCGGTTACCCTTCGAGGTGACAAGATATGGACTGGTCGCGTGGCTGGATGCCAACACGCTGCTCTTCAGCGTTGAACCCCTCTGTATGTCCCAGTGTTGCGACTTTGGTAACGACCTGTATCTTTATGAAACGGACAGTAAGAATATTTCTTTACTTGAAAAGGATATGAGCGATTTTTCTGTTAACAAATAAATGAAGGCGAGGGAATCAGCATGAAAACAGGATTGAAACAAACGCTGTTATTTGGTGCGATGATCCTGCAGGCGGCAATCCTGACCTGCTGCGCAGGCAAGTCAGGCGCAGGAAACGGGACAGCAGAGCAAAAATCCCAAGACGCCAAAACCGCGACGGACAAAGCCCCCAACTATCTCATCACTGCCAAAGGCGCAGGCGATTTTGTGCTGGGCAAAGAAGCGCCCGCCTCCGTCGCAGGATATGAAATAAAAAAAGAACTCAAGGATGGCGAAGAGGGAACGGAAGACATGATAACCGTCCTTTACGAGAAAGGCGAAAAGGCGCTGGAAATCATCTCCGACGACAGCAAGGTATTTTATCCGGAAATCATTGTGTACTCCGATAAATACCACACGGATAAAGGGGCGAAAACAGGCACGACGCTCGATGAACTCGTGAAGATGTACCCGAAATATTCGCTCTGGTTCTCGTACATAAGCGACTGGTTTACGTTTACGCCGGAAGAAACCGAAAGGATACAATTCAGGCTGGACAGCAAAGGTTTCACCGGCAAAGAGGACTCCCTGTACCGCAGCGACAGGATCGAACTTTCGCTGAAAGATTTCAAACCCGACACAAAAGTGATCGCCATAAGAATATATTAAGCAATGAAAAATAAACAGGAAATAACAGTTTTGGCGGGTAGAGACGCGATTAATCGCGTCTCTACGGGAGGGCTGACCGTTGGTTCAGCCCCTGCGTTCAATGATATGAACGGGAGAACGAAAACCCACGAATCACCACCCATTTTCAATTTTCAATTGTCAATTATCAATTTTCAATTGAAACAAATTGCCGTAATAACGATCGTGGCGCTGGCAGGCATGTTCATCGTGAACGGTTGCGGCGGCGGGAAATCCGGCAGCGGTGAACTCACCGAAGCGAAAGCCATTGAAATGGTAACAGCATTGCCGGAAATAAAGAAAGCCGGAAATTTGAGTGTCATGTCGGGCGGACGTGAGGAAACGGACGACGGCAACGCCTATTACTCCATTCAGGCAGGGGAGAACATGGAATCCCATTTTGTCACAAAGTATCATTTCCGCGTTTACGCGAAACCCAAAGTGGAAATCAGGTATTTCGATGTAATGGAATACGAGGAAATGTCGCTCGACGAATGGAGGAAAACAATTGTCAATTGAAACGGATTGCCGCAGCAGTCATTGCGGTCATGCTGTTTGCGTCGTGCGGCAGCGTACCGCTGACGGGAAGAAAACAGTTGTTGCTGGTATCCAATGCCGACGTTCTTGCGACCGCCGCCACGTCGTATAGCGAATACATCCAGACGGCGCCCCAATCGACCGCCGCCACCCAAACGGCGATGGTCAACCGGGTGGCAGCCAGAATTGCGGCGGCGGCAGAAGAATACATGCGGCAAAACGGACTGGAGAGCGAACTGTCGAATTTCCAGTGGGAATTTAACCTGATAGCGGAAAATACCGTAAACGCCTTTTGCATGCCGGGTGGAAAAATCGTCGTTTACGAAGGGATACTCCAGTTAATGGCCGTCGATGACGAACTGGCGGTCGTCCTCGGACACGAAGTAGCTCATGCCATCGCCAAACACAGCAACGAACGCATGAGCCAGCAATTAGTAAACGCACTGGGACAGGTAGCGCTGACCGTCGCGCTGGACAAACAGTCGGACGAAGTGAAAGAACTCTCCATGCTGGTTTTCGGCCTGGGCGCCGAATATGGCGTCATGCTGCCTTTCTCCCGCAAGCACGAACTCGAAGCCGACTACATGGGGCTTGTCTTCATGACCATGGCCGGCTACGACCCCAAAAAAGCCGTCCCCTTCTGGCAGAAAATGCAGGAAGCATCGGGCGGCAGTTCGTTCGACTTTTTGAGTACGCACCCTGCCGAAAAGAAACGTATCCAGAAAATAATCGGCTATCTGCCCGATATGGAAAAATATAAAAACCAAAAAATCACTCCGCTCACGGTGTCGGCATCGGCATCGGCGTCGGCTGCCGGCGGGAAAACCGGAAAGACGGACGGCATGACCGTTACGAACGTTGCAGCCGTAAGCAAGACAAACGCCGCAGCCACAGGCAAAACCGAAAAACTGGATGCCACCACCTGGTCGGGCGAAGCGACGTTCAGCGGGTCAAACATCGTGACACTTTTCGACCTGACGTTCATCGACGGCAAATCCTGCACACTGAAAAGCGCCATGAAGGGCGTAGCAGACGGGAGTTCCCTTACCAGGGGAACATACAAAATAAACGGCTCGACCGTAACCCTTGATTTCGGCGAAGAACTCGACGGCATGCAATTCACGCTCAAAGGCAATCAACTGATTTCCGAATCGGGAGATGCGAAGATTGTCCTGAAAAAGAAGAATTAGAAACAAAGAATCTAAATATAATAAACAGGTAAGAAAATGAAAAAAAGATGTAATGTAAATGTATTGGTAATGGCTATGGCTATGCTGCTTGCCATGCCGGCTGCATGTGGCGGCGGGAAAAGCGAAAAACTGGACGGCACAACATGGTCGCAAGAGACGTTCGACAGTTCCTCTGACGTAACCCTTTTCGTGTTGAAGTTCACCGACGGCAAATCCTGCGAACTGGAATTTCTCCCGAAAGGTGAAACCGAGAGCATGGTTTTATCGGGAACCTACAAAATCAAAGGTTCGACCGTCACCGTTGATTTCGATGAGGAACGCTCGGAAATGAAGCTCACCCTGAATGGCAACCAACTGATTTCGGACACGGAAGACGAGAAGTTTGTCCTGAAGAAGAAAAGTTAGAAACATGGTTGACGGATTGTAGATTATAGGGACGCGATTAATCGCGTCTCTATAAAACAAAACGACAAAACGCGTTCTTTGACATATTGGTTTACACGCAAAAACAAATCCGGCTTGGATGTTTTTGGAATATGAGTTATCTTTGCGGAAGTAATTTTAATTCAAAAAGCAGATGAAACAGCGAATTTATATAGACACATCGGTACTTGGCGGCTATTATGACGTGGAATTTGAGATGGCGACCAAACAATTCTTTGAGCGAATTATCAATAAAGAGTTTGACGTCTATTTCTCGGAGGTAAACGACGAAGAATTGATTTTTGCGCCGGAGAAAGTAAAAGATATAAAAAATCTGATTCCCGAAGACTGCCTGCACTTTATTGAGATAACGGAAGAGGCGAAAACGCTGGCGCAGCTCTACATTACCGAAAAAGCATTAGGCAAAGCAAGTGAAAACGACGCTTATCATATTGCGCTGGCGTCGGTCAACCGGACAGACTGTTTAATCAGTTGGAATTTCAAACATATTGTCAATTACGACAAGATAAAGATGTTTAACTCCATCAATATGCGATACGGATACCCGTTGATAGATATACGTTCACCATTAGAATTTTTAAAGTAATGAAACAGCAATTAGAAAAAGAATTCGACACGGTTGCCTTTTTTCGTGCCGTAAAGGAAAGAATAGCAAAGGCAACAGAGGGAATGACGCTGGTGGAGCGGCGAGCATTCTTTGAAAAGATTCGTGAAGGTGGAGATGTAAAATCTTACGTCTCCACATAGCAAAACCGGATTTTTCCGTACACATTCCGAGCGTGTAAACCAATAATAAAAAGGGTTACACGCTTTTTTTATGTATGATTTTTAAATATGTTATTATATGGCAGAACAGAATTTCGATTACGGAGACGCAACGATTGATGCCACCATCCAACGGGGCGGCGGCGCACGGTATGCACGTAGGGACGCGATTAATCGCGTCTCTATAATGCAATCCGCAACAACAAAAACAAACTTTCTAAAAGATAAAAAAATGAAAAGAAATTGCATTGTAAATGTACTGGTAATGGCAATATTGATTGCCCCCTTCGCTGCCTGTGGCGGCAGTTTAGCAAAAAAACTGGACGGGACAACCTGGACAGGGCAGCGACTTGATCCGGACGGCGTCACAGTCGGGTTCGAGTTGAATCTCCTCAGCGGCAGTGATCGCTGCACATTCAAAATAACGGCAAACGGCAACGTTTCTAATTATTCGGGAACCTACACAGTCAGCGGCTCGACCCTGACCCTTGTTCTCGATAAGATAACCGAAAATACGCAATTCGTCGTGAGTGGCAACCAAATGACTTCCGAATCGGGAGATGCGAAGATTGTCCTGAAGAAAAAAACTTTCTAAAAAATAATAAAATGAAAAAAAGATGTAATGTAAATGTACTGGTAACAGTAATGGTAATGGTAATGGCAATGCTGTCTGCCACATCCTGTGGCGGCGGTTTAGTCGAAAAACTGGACGGGACAACCTGGACAGGTCAACGACGTGAGGCAAACGGCGTCACAGTCAAGTTCGAGTTGAATCTCCTCAGCGGCAGCGATCGCCGCTGCACATTCAAAATGACGGCGAACGGCAACGTTTCTAATTTTTCGGGAACCTACACAGTCAGCGGCTCGACCCTGACCCTTGTTCTCGATAAGATAACCAAAAATACGCAATTCGTCGTGAGTGGCAACCAAATGACTTCGGAAGAAGATAATATGGTGTTGAATAAGATCGAAAAAGCGGCGAAAACCGAAAAGAAGGACGGCAACGCCGAAAATAAAATCGAAACACTGAGCGGCACAACATGGACGGGACAGCGTGAGGTAATCGGCATCGAAACCGGTTTCGAGTTGAAGTTTACCGGCAAATCCTGCGCATTGAAAATCATGCCGGAGGATGATGAAGCCTTCACTCTGCCTGGAACTTACGAACTCAGCGGCTCGACTCTGACCTTTTATATAGATGGTAGAGACCATCCGATGATATTCACCGTTAAAGGCAACCAAATGACCTCCACTTCGGAAGAAACTAATATTGTTCTGAAAAAGAAATAATAATAACAGGAAGGGATGACAGACAAATTGAACACAGAGAAAATTACCGGCATATTCCGCGTCCTGCACGGCTATGCGGCGGTCATGCTTCTGTTCGTATGTCTTGCAGCGGGCATGGGAGGCTGTACGCAGACCAAAAAGGACACGCAGGACACGCAGGAGAGCCGCGAAAGCCGCGAAGACGCTCCGGCACGGGAAAGCAAAAAGAAGCAAACCGACATCTCGACGAAGTTCAAAGACCCCGGTTTCCTTCGGATTGTGCGGGAGATACTGTCCAAATCCTCCGACGGAGCGGTTTACAAAACCGACTGCGCGGGCGTCACCGAACTGACGCTTATCGAAAAGAACCTCTCCAGCCTCGCCGGGATTGAATATTTCACAAACCTGACGCTGCTCGACTGTCGCGACAATCAGTTGACGTCCCTGCCCCCGCTGCCCAAACGTCTGCAAACGCTCGTCTGCCACGGCAACCAGATCGCATCACTCCCGTCCCTGCCCGACGTGTTGACGGAACTCGACTGCCGCCGCAACCGGCTGGAAACGCTCTCCTCGCTGCCCGAAAACCTGACCGTCCTTTACTGCGAAGGCAACCGGCTGACACGCCTGCCCGCCCTGCCCGCAGGCATCAAAGCGCTCTCGTGTTACGAAAACAGCCTCGAACGGCTCGACGTCTCCGACCATCCCGAACTGAGAGAACTCGACTGTTCCCGTAACAAACTGACAAGCCTCTCGCTCTCCGGTTGCCAGGGACTGAAAATGCTGGTCTGCAACGACAATCTGCTGACGGCGCTCGACATCTCCGACTGTAAAAACCTGCAAACGCTCGACTGTCACAACAACCGGATGGAGAACAAAAAGAATGTCATCGGGTATAACAAAAAAGTCACGACCATTTTTGAGTTTGACCCGCAAATAAAATAAACGGGATATGGAGGAAGAAAGAAGACAAATCAGTAGAGACGCCCCAATTGGGCGTCTCCACCACCGCCACCGGCGAAAGAAAACAGCGCACGCACGTTTCAACGTTACCGCATGGACGCTGTCGCACGCACGTAGAGACGCGATGCATCGCGTCTCTACCGCCACCAGACAAAAACCCGTCCAAAAAGGAAGCGAAACGCCTGTTACACCCTGCAAATTATCCCCCGCAACCGTCGGGAAACCTTTTGCACTGTGCAAATCATCTCCCGCGACCGTCGGGACATCTTTTGCAATATGCAAATCATCCCCCGCAACCGTCGGGACAACATTTGCAGTATGCAAATCATTCCCCGCAACTGTCGGGACAACATTTGCAATATGCAAACGGTCTGCCGACACCGTATGTACGCACGTAGAGACGCGATTCATCGCGTCTCTACAACACCCAAAAATCAACCACAATTTTAAAACAGAATAAATATGGAACCGACAAATGAAAGATTGGTAAAAGTAAGAACCTACGTTCTTCCGAACGAACTGTATTTCCGCTTTCACACCGAAAACGACAATCTTTATGCCAAATACGGCGAAATATTACTGGGGATAGACATCTATATCGTTCCCTTTCGCAGTCGGCTTGCCGACCTGGACACTGCGCTGGAACGCATCCGCAAAAGCCCTGAAACGAAGCGGATTGCCGAAGCCGACCGCGACTTCGATACCTCTTTCTCCGGCCTCGCCGAATATACACGTTCCTGCCTGCACCATTTCGACCCCGCCGTACGCCGCGCCGCCGAAAATCTCGACGTCGTCTTCGACCACTACGGCAATATCGGCGGCAGCCTACCGCCAGGAACTGGCCTCGTCCTATAACCTGATGCAGGAGTTGAGGACAAGGAAAGACGACATATCGGCGCTCCATCTCGAACCCTGGATGCAGGCGCACGAAAAGGCCGCCGCAACCCTTTCCGCACTGCTCGACGAACGCACCGGCGGAACGGCGCAGCAGACCGAACTGCGCGTCCGGCAGGTACGACGCGAGGTGGATACCCTCTACCGGCAAATCACCGACCGCATCGATGCCATGATTAACCTGCACGGACACGATTTCGCGCCCGGTTTTGTGGCCGAATACAACGCGCACGCCACCGAGTACAAAAACAAACTCGCACAGCATCTCGGACGCGTCCACGCCGGCAAAAAGGACGGCGGCGACAATCAGTAATTATTTTTTTATTCACTAAATATCTTATATGTATGAAATCAGTTTTATTTAAAATGCTTTTGACCCTTGCCGTCGCTTCAGTCGCGGCAACGGGGTTTGCACAGGACGTA
>JAITDQ010000259.1 GCA_031282485.1 Tannerella sp.
GATGAAATACTCGACGCTTTGGAAGAAGGAAACGCTGTGGACGAATATTTGATAACATGAACGACGTATGGATAATTGACACCACCCTTCGCGACGGGGAACAGGCGCCCGGCGTATCCTTTTCCCGGAAAGAAAAAATAAAGATAGCACAGTTGCTGAACGAAGTCGGCATTAACGAAATAGAAGCGGGCACGCCGGCAATGGGAAAGGAAGAACGGGAGACTGTCCGCCGGATTGTCCGTATGCGTACGAACGCCCGCGTTTCGGTTTGGTGCAGAGCCTTGCCGGAAGATATCGAGCAGGCGTCGTTCACCGAAGCGGAAGGCATACACATTGCCTTTCCGCTGTCGGACATACAGCTAACGGCGATGGGCAAAAGCCGTCAATGGGTGGAGGATACACTTCCAAAAGTTGTGGAACAGGCGAGGCGATATTTCAAATGGGTGAGCGCAGGCGCACAGGACGCTTCGCGGTGCAGCGCGGAACGTCTCTTCCATTTCATAGACAGCGTTGTCGCTTTGGGTGTCAAACGCATCCGTATTGCCGATACGGTCGGCATATTGTCGCCATTGAAAACCGTTACTTTGATAACCGGTATTAAAAACCGCTATCCTCATTCGGACATTGACTTCCATGCACACAACGACCTGGGCATGGCTACCGCCAATGCCGTCACCGCCTGGCAGACAGGCGCGTCAAGCCTCAGTCTGACGGTAAACGGCCTGGGCGAGCGTGCTGGGAATGCCGCTCTGGAAGAAGTTTTGATGTCGCTGAAACTGTCCGGTCTTGAAACCGGCTATCATTATCCGGCACTATATCCCCTGTGCAGGTATGTCGCGGAAATATCGGGACGTCCGCTGTCCGGGAGTAAACCGGTCTGCGGAGAAATGGTTTTCAGTCACGAATCGGGAATACATGCCAAATGTACGCTGACCGACACGCTTGCCTTCCAGGCATTCGACGGCAGGGAAGTGGGACGGGAAAGTTTCCGCAACCTGTTCGGGAAACATTCCGGGAGAGGGGTATTACGTAATTTCCTGCACCGGCAAAATCTGCCTGCCGACGAATTTCTGATTGCCGCTCTGAAAGATAATATTAACGTTTTGGCGCAACAAAACAAACGAAACCTGTCTCCTTTTGAGGTCATGAAATGTTACTGTAAACTCCGTCGTCAGGCCGAACAAAATGATTATAATATCGCTTTACTCGTTAAAAGAATCTTTACACACCAACCCAAAAGCATGTAACGATTGAACATGATGTGTATCACATAAAGTCTGTATATCTTTTAATTTATCGGCATTTCATAAGCATTTTGTTTATGGCACAAATATATGGAATGTTCACGGATCATCAAAACGGCAAATTTTCTTGCCTCCCGAAATTTTCCGGAAAAAACGGGAAAAATATGGAAAAGATACTTTTTTATTCCGCACGCTTGGGTATCTTCGGATTTTCATGTAATTTTGCTTTCGAAAAAAAACACACAGCCATGGCTAAGAAAAAGAAAAAAGTCAATTCGTATGTACTGCAAAAACAGCAGGCTGCGCAATACAGGAATCTGTATATGGAACGGTTGCGCAAAATCTGCACGTTCATCGGCGACGGCGAACCGCTGTTCGACTTGCTGCCTGCATACATACGCGAAGTCGCTTTCAAAAGCCGCTGCCCCAAGATCAGAATCAAGGTAAAAGAGGGAGCGAAAATCACCAAACGGTTCGTTAATATTATGTACGCTCATCTGGAAAATATAATAAAAGAACAGACAATCGATCTGATGATCCCCGACAAGGACAAACAAGTCAAATTCATAGATTATTTCCAGCTGATACTCCCGCTCGACTGCGCACTGACTCATGCTTCCAAATTCGTCGGGAAGGAAAAATTCGACGCTTACCACATCAAGTGGAGAGAACGGCATGAAAAGTACTGCCTGGAAATCGGAAAGATACTCTACTCCGCCTGCTATTACTATTCCGACATGAGCAAACAGGCGATGTATACCTTTACATTCGACATGGAACACTCGCCGGTTACCTGCCTGCTCGAGCAGACCGTTACGCTGGACCTCTATCCCTTAGACGTGCGCCATGTCTCGATACACGGCCGTCGCCGCCCGGTCGTACAGATAGGTATCATCAGACACGACGAAAACATCTCCACCCTCGTCCCGGTTACGGTACCGCTGGCTCGGCTGCATGTAAATGACCCGTCAGGACAGACGGAAATCCCCGTCTATATCCAGCAGCATGCCGTCGACCGCACCATACAGCGCGCCTGCTGCGTCTTTTCCGGCTTCGTTACCGTATACGTAGCCAATGCGTTCCGCCGAAAACACAAAATCATCCGTGAAGGCAGCCGCTACCTCGTCGAATGTTATGAGCTGGATATAAAAATAGGCTACTTCGTGGGCATGCTCATCGACGGGTTATTCGTGATCCTCACCTTCCTCCTCATTACGAACAGCAGTACGCCCGAAGGACGGAAACTGGCCGAACTCACCGGACTGCAACGGGCTGACATCTCTTTCCTCGCCATCGACGACCTCAAGACGCTCGTCAATTCGGATATCAGGGACAATGAACGCATCGCAAAGATATTCACCGACGCCGGCTGCGAATCGATCCTCAATATGAATTTCAAACTGCGCGTCTTAGGCGAATACGATTGGCTGTGGGACGACGCCAGACAAAACTCCGAACTCTCAAAACTGATCGCCGAATACATCCAGCTGGGCAACACCGACGAGGAATATTTCGAGAATGAAGTTAACGGTGATACCGAAAATTAAGGGCATTGCCGGTCGTACCGGGAAATTTTCCTTTCCGTGACCCCGTCTTTCCTGTATCGACTTCAATAACGCAGTTTTACAGTTTGCTTTTGAATCGGAACGGCGGAAATTCTTTTCCTGCCGACCGGATAGACAGCGTGAGTTTGTATTCAATGCCTGTTTCGAATGTCTGTTTGGACGGGAAAAACACAGTTGTCTTCTCGTATGGTTTGAGCGGCGGAATTGCGGCAATGCCGGCAACAACGTCTTTGCCGTTTTCTTCGACCGTCAATTGCAACGTTGCTTCGCGGGAGGATACCTGCCCGAAATTCCGTACCTCAACACTGATGTCCGTGACGTCCGTGCGCCGGGTAAATATCGGGGCAAGCGCCGAGAGCGCCGGTTCAAGATAGTCGACGTACGGTAAACGGGCATATCCGTAAAGCAATGAACCGGCGGTTGTTTTACCAATCAGTTTGGGCGCAAATTCGTCGGCGGTAATACCGTT
>JAITDQ010000384.1 GCA_031282485.1 Tannerella sp.
CTCTGGACACAATTACCATTCCTGAAATTATGGAACGGTTAAGGCAGATTGTTGTCGAGCCTCAGAAATATGCGCGTAACGAAGCGGATGTGCTTAAACAGGCATATTACAAGTTGCGCCGCGTTGAAATTGAAGCAAAAAAGAAAGAGTTTCTTGAGGGAGGAGGAGATGAGAATGATTTTGTATCGCCGGAAGATACGTTGGAAGCGGAATTAAAATCCCTTGTCTCCGAATATAGAGAAAAGCGCACCTCAATAACGGCAGAAGAAGAACGTCAGAAAGAAGCTAATTATATACTTAAACAACATCTGATCGAAAGGCTGAAAACATTGACGGAGAGTCAGGATGACTTTAATAAACGGTATAATGAGTTTCGTGAAATACAGCGCAAATGGAAGGAAATAAGACTCGTTCCTCAGGAATATGCGAAAGAATTATGGCGAAACTACCAGCTTTATAATGAGCGATTCTATGATATTGTAAGAATAAATAATCAATTCCGGGATTATGATTATAAGAAAAATCTGGAACTGAAAACCAACTTGTGCGAAGCCGTTGAGCGTCTTGACAATGAACCGGATATTATCTCCGCGTTTCATCAATTACAGAAACTTCATCAGCAATGGCGCGAGATAGGACCTGTTGCAAAAAATTTCCGCGATTCTATCTGGGATCGTTTCAAGGAAGCGTCGAGTGTCATAAATAAAAAGCATCAGGGATATTTCGAATCGCAGAAAGTAGCGGAGGAAAAGAACCTCGAAGAAAAAACGGCTATTTGTGAAGAAGTGGAAAATATTAATTACGGGGCGCTCAAAACAATGAGAGACTGGGAGAAAAAAACCGAAGAAGTGATTGCCTATCAGACAAAATGGCGTACGATCGGCTTTGCAACCAGAAAACAGAACGTCAAAATATTCGACCGCTTCCGTACGGCCTGCGATAATTATTTCATTAAGAAAGGCGAGTTTTACAAGTCCGTAAAACAGGAAATGGACAAGAATCTTGAACTCAAGAAAGCCCTTGTTGAAAAGGCCGAAACGATGAAACACAGTACCGACTGGAAAGAAACTACGAAAGCTTTTGTTGAAATACAAAACGAGTGGAAGAAAATCGGGCCGGTTTCACGCAAACATTCGGAGACAATCTGGAAACAGTTTATTTCCGCCTGCGACTATTTCTTCGAACAGAAGAACAGGGAAACCTCCTCGCAGAAATCAGGGGAAACCGTCAACATGGAAGCTAAAAAAGCATTGATAGAAAAGATATATGCGATTGATGAAAATCTGAGTGACGAGGATGCTCTTACGTTGTTGCGCAGCTATATTTCGGAATGGAATAACATCGGATTCGTCCCGTTCAGGGAAAAAGACCGGTTGTATAAATCTTTCCGGGAAGCAACGGACAAGCAGTTCGACAGATTGAAAGTACATGAACGCGACCGTCGCATGCAACAATTCCGTTCCAACCTCACCGACTTGGCCGGTGCAGGCAAGAACAAATTGTATAATGAAAGGGACAGACTTATGCGTTCGTATGAAAAAGTGAAAAATGAGCTTCAAACCTATGAAAATAACATAGGTTTCTTTAACGTATCTTCGAAAGGAGGAGGCGGTCTTTTAAAAGAAATGGATCGTAAGATTGCCCGCCTGAAAGAAGATATGGAGGTTATCATTAAGAAAATTGAAGCGATAGACGAGAATTTGGAATAGTTTTAAAACAATACAGTATTATAATGCCACAATTGCATTTGTTTAATCCGGGACATGAGATGGAAATCTTATGTGGTAAATCACACTATACACCCCCCTATACAGTACAAAAAATGGCCTCGGATCTGGAGTTGTTACCTGTTTGGTATGGGGGCACAGGGAGTTTTACGCTTGTGAGGAATGTGAAGTCATCACAGTTTGTGTCTTCATTGCCGAAAGAATTTCGTGCTTATTATTCATCACCAATGATTTTGAACTTGATGATGAAAGAATTATATAAACGAAAAAGGGTAGGGGAGAAACCGAAACTTCCGCCTCTTACCGCATCTTCATGGGGCGTTTCACCTCGCAGCATAGCTATTTTTAACGAACTGCGACAGGCTGGGATGAATATTGATGTGCCGGAATGGAAAGAAGAGTATGCTACGCTGACAAGACGGCAAACCGCAGCCGAATGTCTTAAACTTTTACAGGAGCATGTTCCCATAACTCCGGCCGTAAGGGTACCGGAATTTTTTTCGGAGATAGACGGTTTGAAAAAATTTGCGGCCGGGAATACACCCCCGTATGTTATCAAGACGCCTTTCTCCTCGTCGGGACGGGGACTTTACTGGCTGAACGACCGCGAACCGGACAGTCGCGCCATTAGCTGGATTAACGGGGCTTTGAAGAAACAGGGAACGGTAAGCATAGAGCCTGTGCTTGATAAAATAATGGATTTTGCCGTTGAATTTTATTCGGACGGAAATGGCGAGGTAGGCTATGTCGGTCTGTCGATATTCGAAACGCAGTCTCAGGGACAGTTTGTCGGTTGCATGTTAGGCTCGCAGGAAACGCTCTTGCCGCATCTTAACGAGTTTATCTCAACGGAAGATTATCTGTTTCTTGTTGAACAGGTTCGCATTGTTTTGCAGGAAATAGTCGGTAAGTCATACACCGGATTCATGGGCGTCGATATGCTGATATATAAAACCGAAGACGGTAATTATGCCGTGCATCCGTTTGTCGAGTTGAATCTGCGGTATACAATGGGACTTGTTGCCATGCAGCTTTGCAGACAGTTTATACATCCTGAATCGCAGGGCTTGTTTCGTATTTCATATTATGCGTATGATACATATAAGGAACATCAGCGTATGCAGATGGCTTCGCCGCTGGTTCTTGAGGATGGCAAAATACGGTCCGGATACCTGTCACTTTGTCCTGTAAACCCGGATACCCATTATATGGCGCGGATTGATATTTTCTGATTCGGTTATTCGTCGCCGGAGATGCCCATTTTTTTCATTAAGAATGTTGCATTCATGTTTTGTGCGATGCCTTCCCTGATTTTGTAGGAGAAGGTAAGTTCGTCGTTTTGTATATCGGCTTCGAACCGTCGGTTGTGCACATTGTCGGGAAATGTTGCGGCCAGCGTCCCCAGCAGTAAATCGTGGGTGGCGATGATGCCGCAGGCGCCTTTTTTTATCAATTGCTTTATCAGGGCGATAGAACCTTTCTGTTTATCTACGGAATTAGTTCCTTTGAGGATTTCGTCGAGGATGATAAACAACTGTTCTCCCGCGTCGAGCCGGTCTATTATCATTTTAAGCCGTTTCAGTTCGGCAAAGAAATAAGATTCGTTCGATATAAGCGAATCGGCCGTGCGCAGGCTTGTGACCGGATGTGCCGGATAAACCGTAAGCGATTCGGCGTAAACAGGCATGCCTGTACAGGCAAACAGAAAGTTTACCCCGACAGTCCGCAGATAGGTGCTTTTCCCGGCCATATTAGCTCCCGTTATTATAAGGAAATATTTGCTCGCAGGGATATGAACGTCATTACGTACACATTTGTCGCGGTGAATCAAAGGATGTCCCAGCCCTTTCCCTTCCATGAAGAAGTACGATTTTGAAATGGCGGGATAAACGTAATCGGGATGATTGAAGGCAAATGCTCCGAAAGAACAGAATGTATCAAAAGCGCCTAAAGCGTCAAACCATTCCTTCATCTTCCCGGAATACTCTTTTTCCCATTGCTCAAGACGGATGGCCTGACGCGTATCGCGCATATAGACGAGGTTCAGTATGATCCCCATAGTGCTGAAACGCTGGTCTAATGCGCCGATGCTGCGGGATAACCTTTTTATGGCGCGTGAAGCGGATGTTTTCGCATGTTTCTCATCACTGAATTTCTGCCTGTACGTCTGCAATACGACCGAACGGAACTGCTGCTTTTCGATTTGTTCCATAAGTTCCGAATAAGTCTTTAGACTGTTTTCGGTTTTGTTTACGGAAATATATAACTTCTGTATGTGTTTGGCCGGTATGTTCGCCAGCATGAAACTCACGATGAAATAGATGCCTGATGCGCTTAATGTTACCAGATTAAACATGTATCCCGTAATTAACAGAATCCATATTGCCGGTACCAGCCATATCAATACGTTAAACAGGAGATTGCCGGAAATACTTTTTCGCCTGCTGTTCGCTTCCGAAAATAAACAGGCTATATCTTTCTTCTCTTTCGACGCAGCCACTCCTGTCACGTAGAATTTATGCCTGAAACCGTGCATGTTACTTATTTCACGAACACCTTCCTGACAGGTTATAATTTCATTCCCGTCATCCAAAGGCTGTTTGAACCGGTTCACCAGCATATCCTTGCCCATTTGCGTTACCGTACGGTTTACGGACTGAAACAGGGAATTTTCGCCGAATAAATCGAGGTCAAGACTGAACGAATGTTGTGTATCGCGTTGCTGTTCCGGCGCTCCGTCGAACGCGCTGAAATCATAGTCCAGCGCTTTAAGTTCATTCTCGCATAGCCGTATAAAATCTTCTTCATACATACGCCGGGCATGCAGTTTTGCGTGATAGACTACAAAAAAAAGAAAAAATAACATGAATACGGCAGCTATGACGAACAACACGGGCAATTCATTGCCCCGGCACAGCCATAGTGTCGTTATCATCCCCATTATCAGGAGCAACCGTACCGTCCCGACATGGCGGATATATTTTTTAAGTTTGCACAATGTCGCATGATGCTTTTCTATTTCCGTCCGATAGAAAAGGCGTATATATTCCGTTTTCGATTCCTGCTCCATTTTTTGATTTCTTGACGGTGCAAACTCACGTTATTAATCAGAATTTTATGGACAGGCCTCCGCTGAAATTGTTATAGCCGGTGCTTATCTCGGCGAAAGCAGCGAGCCAATTTGTCAGGTAGTATCGTCCTCCTATGTGAAAATAACATGCAAATTTGGCCTCGTCTTTTTGAAGCCGGTATGTTTTTATGTTGAAGTTAGGATCGAAACCGGCATACGTATCAAGCCTGTCAACAAACTGATAGTGAACGTTTATTCTTAATCCGGCGATGTATATCTTCTCCATTTCGTTCTTTATTTTGTTGCTGTAGTAACCACCGAAAAAGCCGCCTCCAAGCGTACATTCATCGACAAATAAATGTGTCAGGCCATATTCGTAAAAAGCCGACACGGCCGTTTTGCCGTCGTTGCCGAGTTTCACGCCTACATTCACGCCGATAAGACTTTTGCCTTTTTCAAAAGTATATAAATCGTCGTATTGCGCGTTTGCAGTAAAAACAGTTACTGCAGTTAATAGTAGAATTAATGATAAATTTTTCATAATCGCGTTATTAAATGGGTTTTAAATTAATCAATGTCTTGTGTTTCGTCAAAACGTATGTGTAACGTTACGATTTCGGAGTGTGTACCGATGCGGTAAGGCGGCCCTGCAATTCCGACTCCCGATGAGACGAAAAATTGGGATTCTCCTTTGCGGTAATATCCGTACGGACACTCATAAATGAGATGCAGGAAAAGAGAATATGGCCATACCTGACCGTTATGCGTATGTCCGAGCAATCCCAAGTCGGCTTGGTTCATTGCTATTTCGTTCAAACGGTTGGGTTGATGATCCAGTACAATTATGGGCTTCAATGTGTCGGCTTGTTGTATCAGTGTCTTTAAAGACGCGCGGTTTCGGTGATTTATGTAATCATCCCGCCCGATAAGACAGAAAGTTGAATCGGGGGAAACGGCTACGGAATCGACCAGCAGGGTAATGCCCGTTTTTTCTATCCACCTGAATGTCGCAAACCGGTTTGCCCGGTATTCATGATTGCCCAGTACCATATATACGCCAAGCGGCGCATGCAGTTGCTGCAAATCTTCTTCGATATGTTCTTTTTCCGCAAGGCGCGTTCCGTAGTCTATTATATCGCCGACAACGACGATTATATCAGGGTTTTGTTCATTGCAAAGCCGTACGATGTGCTGAACCTGTTTCTTACGGATCATCTCCCCGATGTGCCAGTCGCTTGTCATCACAATAGTAAGACTGTCGCGTCCCTCCACGTTTTTGGGGATTGTAAGGTATACATGCTGAACGGACGGATAGCGGACGTTATGGTATCCGGATATCATCAGGCAGGTTATACCCGCTGTTATGATAAGGAATAACACGATTTTGGTTTTATCCCAGTACATATTGATAAGCACGGGATACCATGCCCACTGTTTGTTTATGAACCTGAATAACTCCAGTATCAACAGGGCAATGGTTATGTACATGGATGCTATATACCAAGTATTGCAGATGAGCATTAACGGTATAAATATCCGGTCCGGGAGATAGTCATGAAACAGGTAGCCGGTGAAGAAAATTAATATTTCAAGCGCCAGGGCGAGAACAAACGGTATCTGACAGTTCTTCTTTTTCGGGAGCGCCTGACGCCCCCGCCACAGGATATATGAACTGAATAATATTTGTCCGAAAATAGATTGCAGAAATACTCTCATATTCTTATTGGTTTGGCCGCAAATATATTAATTTTTTTTCTTATTCAATAAACGAACATTCAAAAATTACAAATTCGCTGCAAGTACCTATCCGAAAAGGCGGTCCCCAGAGGGAAAAGCCTGATGAAACATAGAAGTTTGTGTTGCCGCGTTTTTCGTAACCGTAACTTATATCAAACAGATAACCGGCTAATAACGACAGCGGAAAAACCTGTCCGTTATGCGTATGGCCGCTAAACTGTATGTCTACGACGCCGGTAGCCTCCGTTGCCGCCAGTTCGACCGGCTGGTGGTCGATTAAAACAACAGGCCGCGATTTGTCCGTCAACCGGGTAAGGTCTCTGACGGACAGACGGTTTCTGTTCTGCCTGTCATCCCGCCCGATAATCTGAAGCCCGCACGGAAGCGTTACAATCGAATCTTTCAGCAGTTTTATCTGCGTTTTATTTATGAAATCGGTACAGGCTCCAATTCCACTTATATACTCATGGTTGCCCGGCGCCATGTAGATGCCCATTGTCGCATGAAGGCGGTTGAGTTCCCTGTCCATTTGCCGGTCGATAACCGGAATGATGCTGTTATCAATAAGGTCGCCCCCGATTATGATGAGATCCGGATTTTCGGCATTGATGCGGTCAACATCTTTTTTCAGCTTCTTTATACCGGTTCCCAGTCCGAGATGCCAGTCGCTTATCGCTACGATTTTCAGCCTGTCTTTGTTTATTAACGGTTTGTTGATATGTATGTTGAAAACCTGTTTCTCAGGATGTTGATAACGAATGTATCCGTAAACCAACAGGCCGGAAGTCAACAGCAAAGATATTACAAATCCATATTGAAACGAACTGTTGAAAACTTTAACAAGATCGGTAATGGAAAGGAAAATCACCATATATAAAGTAAAGACAAGCCAGCCGGAGCCGATATGAAACAGTACCTGTCCAATGGAAAAAGGGATTTGCCTGGAACTGCGAAGGGCAAATATGGCAAAAAGCATGAATGCTCCTGCCCAGTAAGACAGGCCATATCCCCATTTAAAAATAAAAGAAATTTGTCCAAGGGCTTGTAACCCCCGGACAAATATGTAAATATTACCGAGCAGATAACTTACTAAAAGCAGAATAAAGAATAGCGGCATTCCGAAAATATTTATTTTTTAGGATATCCGACCGGATTGTTAAGCATTATGTATTGCTTGTCCGTTAGTTTAAACGCTTTCGTAAGCTCCTCTTTGTCCATCGTGGCGCGGGGTACGGTCGACAGGCCTGCTGCCGAGCAGAATACATTGATATTCTGGCATACGATACCCGCGTCCATAGCCGCTATCAGACGGGTATTTTCATTGGACGGGTCTCCGAGTTTTTCGAGATTGGCCACAAGCACAATACTTAAAGGAGCCGTTGTCACAAAATCCTGTCCTCCTGCGACGGCATTTCTGTAATCGCCCGTTGAGAGCGGGTTCAAAGTGTTACTGCCGGCGTCGTACAGGTATGTCCCGTCTTTGCGTACTACGTACACATCAATTTCCTGGCGGTTCATTGCGGAAGGAGCCGTCCGGTTTCCGTTGCTGCGATTTACGCCGTTAGCCGCCCATAGCAGATCCGACAAGTCCTGTAAGGAAATGTCTTTCGCGTCATACTCACGCTCCGAATGTCTTTCGGACAGCGCTTTCATTACTGCAGAACCGCGGGATTTGTCCGGCCGGTTGAGCTTGATCGTCTGCAGTTCCTGTGAATAAACATTTGATAGTGTCATAAGTAAAACAGTTAAAATAACAACAATCTTTCTCATAATTAATAAGTTTATATTTGTAAACAGTAAGTATGCAGCGGAAAAGATGTCCTTTTGAACGGAAGGCCGTCTGTTGTCCGCTGCATAATTCCTAAATTTCAATAAGTTTGTATCTGGGGACTAATGCTTTCATTATCGTCCATCCGATCAGGTAGGCAACGGCGCAGATACAGAATATAACGAAATATCCTGCCGGTTTGCCTTCAAAACTCATAAACTGCATGTTCGTTTCCCCGGCATAAACAAAGAGTTTCCCGGCACAATACTGCAAAATCATGGAACCGACGCCTCCCGCCATACCGCCGATACCGGTAACGGTGGCGATAGCGCCTTTGGGGAACATGTCGCCAATGGTCGAAAACAGGTTGGCGCTCCACGCTTGATGCGCCGCACAACCCATGGAGATTAGCAATACCGGAATCCATGCGGCATTTTTGCCAAGCCCGGCAAATTGCATGCCAAGCGGTTGTGCCAGCAATACCAGAAGCGGGAAAAATGCAAATATCAACATGGCTTTCATCCGCGCCGCATAAGGATTCTGTCCGCTGCGGTTAATGAAGATAGTCGGCAGCTTCCCCCCGAAAATGGAAAGTACGGTTACGATGGCGTAAAGCGTAAAGATAAGCGCCATTCCAAGACCTTCGGACATCTTTATCTCGAATTGCATGTTCAGGTAGGATGGCGTCCAGAAAAGGAAAAACCACCAGACCCCGTCGGTCATGAATTTACCTGTGGCGAAAGCCCACGTTTGTTTGTATGTGAAGCATTGCAGGAAGGGCAATTTTCCTTCTTCCTGTTTTTTCGCCGGCGCCTCTTCATCCGTCTGTTCATATTTGTCCTGTTCTATGTATTCGAGTTCAAGCGAGCTGACATGTTTGTTTTTAGCGGGCTTTTCATAAAGGAATACCCAGAATCCCATCCAGATGAAGCCGAGTACGCCAATGATGATAAATGCCATTTCCCAGCCGAAGTGTTTAGCCAGAGGCGGGATGGACAAGGGGGCAAAAAGTGCGCCGATAGATGCGCCGGCATTGAAAATAGAAGTTGCGTAAGCGCGGTCTTTTTTGGGAAAATATTCGGCCGTAGCTTTGATTGCTGCGGGGAAATTACCCGCTTCACCGAGCGCCAGTATGCATCGCGCCACAAGGAAACAGTACATGCTGATAGTTGCAATCATCACGGCCACATCGCCGGTGGCTTTCGTCAATTCCGCGGCATTATGCAGTCCGACCGTCATTTCGGTGACGACGCCACAACCGGCATGCAGACAGGCGCCGACACTCCATACGCCGATAGACCACAGGAAGCCTTTTTTCGTGCCCATCCACTCTACAAACCGGCCGGCAAAAAGCATGCATATCGCATAAAAAATAGAGAACACGGACGTGATTTTTCCGTAATGTTCCTCATTCCAGTGAAATTCGGGCTTGATAAACTCGTCCCATGTCAATGATAATACTTGTCTGTCCAAATAATTAATTGTTGTTGCAAAAAACAGCATCGCACATATCACCCAGCGATAGTTTGTCATTTTCCCCAATGATTGAGATAGATTATTCATAATATATAATTTAAATGTTAATAATCATTACCTTGATACGCGGCCGGAACCGTCGCCTTTCATCAGATTTTCCACTTCTGCGACAGTTATCAGGTTGAAATCCCCGTATATCGTATGTTTCAGGCAGGACGCCGCAACGGCAAAATCGAGCGCTTTCCGGTCATCCGCCGGATAGGTTATCAGCCCGTAGATCAGTCCGCCCATGAAAGAATCGCCGCCGCCTACGCGGTCTACGATATGCGTTATATCATAACGTTTTGACTGTTTAAGCGTGCTGTCCGAATACAGGACTCCGCCCCACGTGTTATGGTTTGCGTTTATTGCCCCGCGCAGTGTGACAATCATTTTTTTGCAGCGTGGAAAGCGTTTCATCATTTGCGTACATACGGATTCAAATTCGGCTGCGTTTACTTCGCCGCCGGTTGATGTTGCGTCGAATCCTTCCGGTTTTATCCCGAATACTTTTTCGCAGTCTTCCTCGTTGCCGAGAATGATGTCGCAACCTGCTACGAGCGCCGGCATCACTTCGGCAGCCGTTTTCCCGTATTTCCACAGGTTTTTGCGATAATTAAGGTCGCATGAAACCGTTATACCCGCTTCATTAGCTGTTTTCACCGCTTCGAGGCATGCTTCCGCCGCGCCCTGTGATAAGGCGGGCGTTATGCCCGTCCAGTGGAACCATTGTGCATCCCTGAATACTTCTTTCCAGTTGATCATGCCTTTTTCGATGGTCGCAATGGAGGAACCGGCACGGTCGTATACAACTTTTGATGCGCGTGACACGGCTCCCGTTTCCAGAAAATAAATGCCCATGCGATCGCCTCCGCGGATGATATTGTTTACGCGCACATTGTGAGATCGCAAATTCATAATACAGGCTTCTGCGATGTCGTTCTTAGGAAGGCGCGTTACAAAATCCGCTTCCAGACCGTAGTTGGCGAGTGATACGGCTACGTTGGCTTCGCCTCCTCCGAATGTGGCGCTGTATTCGTTTGCCTGAGAGAAACGCAGATAACCCGGCGTTGCCAGACGCAACATGATTTCTCCGAATGTTACTATTTTTTTACCCATATTTCTTTATTATCGTTTATACCAAAATTTAAAACCTGAAAAAATCCCTTGCGTTATAATAGCTTATGTTTTCCACCATTTGTCCGATAAAGTCAATTTCCGAAGCCGGCAGCTGTCCGCTTTCCACATCATTGCCGAGGAGATTGCAGAGTGTGCGGCGGAAATATTCGTGGCGGGGATACGACAGGAAACTGCGCGAATCGGTCAACATGCCGACAAAACGGCTTAACAGTCCGAGTACCGACAGCGCGTTCAGCTGTTTCTCCATCCCGTTTTTCTGGTCGAGGAACCACCAGCCCGAACCGAATTGCATTTTGCCTGCCGTCACGCCGTCTTGGAAATTACCGATCATCGTTGCTATTACTTCGTTTGCGCAGGGGTTCAGATTGTAAAGAATCGTTTTTGCCAGTTTCCCGGCGCTGTTAAGCCTGTCGAAATATTTCGACATGGTTTTGGCGGTATTAAACTCTCCGATAGAGTCAAAACCCGTATCCGCCCCTATCAGCCGGAACATTTTCGTATTGTTGTCGCGTATGGCGCCGTAGTGGAATTGTTGCGTCCAGCCTGTTTCGGCGTCCATTTCCCCGAAGATAATCAGCATCGCCGATTTGTATTTCGCTATTTCTTCTTTTGTGAGCGTTGCGCCGCCGTAAACTTTGTTAAATATCGCCTTTATTTCGGCTTCGGTATAGTCCTCCGCGTAAAATTCTTCAATGCCGTGGTCGGACAGCTTGCATCCCTGTTCCTCGAAGAACCGGTGACGCTTGTACAGGGCTTCTGCGACATCATCGAAAGAAGATATCGTCACTCCGCTCACTTCGGACAGTTTTTCGATGTAAGCGCGGAA
>JAITDQ010000017.1 GCA_031282485.1 Tannerella sp.
CGCGGCCTGAGCCTGAAATGTACAGGCGCCGCCGACCGTTTGCACGACTGTCGCGCCCGCACCGTCATTGAGGCAATCATGTGGCACGGCGATACGAACAGCGACGCCCGCCGCTCGGTGGAGAAATTCCGCAATTTGAGTAAGGCGGAACGGGATGCGATTGTGGAATTTATCGAAGCGATTTGAGGCAATTAAAAATTAAAAATTAAAAGATCGTTCTTGATTTTCAATTATATTTAAGGTCATAATTTCTTTTTCTGTTGCGGGAACCGGTGATATGTTTGTTCATCGGTTCCCGTTTTTAGTATACTGCACACAGCCGTTTCGAAGGGCTATATTTTCATAACCGCAGGTCTTCGACCCCCGAAACCACCATATTTATAACTTTCCTCCCCTGCCATGGCAGCTCCGTTTTGCCTGCCATAAGCATAACAGGAACAAAACATGTACATTTGGAACAGCATTAAAGCCGACAATACTCCTCCTTCACGCATACTCAATTATCAACCCCGGATCAATATGGAGCGTTTTGTAAAGCCTTTTCGCCATACGCATGGAAATCGACCTTTTCCGGCACATAATTTGCGAAAGCGTCGGCTCATTAACCCCAAGCATATCCGCCAGTTCCTTCTGCCTGATATTACGACTATGCATCTCATTCTCAATACACCTTATCAGAGGTGATTTCCTGCGAACCTTCAGATACTTGAACTGCATATACTCATCCTCATACTTCGCCCCCAGACGCGACAGCCGCCCAATCTCGCGCGTATACTCATTATCATAATCCGATTCGAGCAAGCCCCTTTCAGTCGCTTCGGCAATTAACTCATCCACACGGATACAGACAGCCTCATACTGCTCCTCCGTCTCTATTTTTTTAATACCCGTCAAATCCATTATAGCCACTGTATTAAATTGTTTTACAATCAATTTTGGAATACTCATCATGCGTACCGATAAACCGTATTGCAACCGTTCCGTCAACAAACACAACAACCGCCACAATACGAAAATCGTTACCCTTAATATTAAAAACATATTTCGCATTTCCCACATAATCAGCAGAAGGAAATGTCCGTTTCACGTCGTTATGGTTCTTCCAATCGGAAGACTCGACAACACCTGTCCACTTTTCAAGCGCGCTTATAGCAACAGTATGCCTGATAATGAATCGTTCTATTTTTCCCTTACCGAATATATGCATCATACTGTCAGTTTAATGTCGCAAAAATAATAATTAATTATCAATCATGCAAACCCACTTCACGTTTTCCAATAAGTTATTTGTTTGTTCTTTTATTCCTCCGTTTCTGCTTCGGACGCTTGCGCCTTTTTTATTTGCCCGGCAGCGCCTTTTCCTGTCTGTATTCCGGTTTTGGCATTCAGGGATGTTACTACTTTTTTGCCGGTCTGCGCTTCCAATTCGAGTCGGGCTACTTTGGCTACCCTTCCTCCCCGCTGTGCAACAGAAGCATTTTCCGCAAAGGTCGCGGGATTCACTTCCTGCGAAATATCTTTGGTGGATGCTTCTGCCAGCATATTCAGAATCAGTTCGGTGTTGGTCATGTTGTCCCGAAGATTTTCCTTTTTCAAGTCTTTGAATGTTTTGTATTCTTTGGTTGTTTTGCCTGACCATGCTTTGGTAATGATGTCGGTAAGCGTTGCAAACTGCTGTCCTTCTTTCATTCCCCGCCTTTTCCATTCGTCCGTCAACTCTTTGCGTACCTCGATGCTTTTCAGTCGCTGATTAATCCAGTTCTCCGAATAGCCTAACTTCAAGTATTGCTCCAAGGCCCTGTCAATAGTGATTTCCGGGTCTTGCATTTCGTCCAGACGTTCGGCGCCTAATTGAGCCAACCATCTTTTGAAAGGTTCTGCCTTTGGCGACGGAATGGACTGTATCAGACGGAATATCTGTTCGGTATCGGCGACGTCGGTTTTATAGTATTTGCCGTCTGTCGACTGCATTTTCAGTTGACTACAATTTGTAGTCAACTCACTTCCTTCCTTTTTTAAGCGGGTTTTAAGCACACTCCAGTACTTTCTCGGATTCGGAGTATCCGTCAAAATAGAAATAACGTCCACTATGGACAAATACCATTTCTCCTCTTTTTCGTCCCAGAGGGCGCGGACATGCTTTTGTTCAAATAAACGGATGCTGTTTTCTTTACTCATAATTGTTAAATAATAACTGTTTTATTATGATGCAAAATTAGATGAAAATCGTAAGATTTCCAAGCGTATGTGATGAAAAAAGTTTTTTTACAGAGGAAAGATAGCTACTTTATTTGAAAATCGTGTAAACCAATGTGTCAAAGAACTCTTTTTGTACGTTCGTCATGTTTTTATTGTAACGTTTATTTCTTGATGACGCCTTAGGGGACTTGTTCCGAAGTCGGGGAAACGATCCCCAGGGTCGGGGAAGCGATCCCCAAGATTGGGGAAACGATCCCCAAGGTTGGGGAAATGATCCCCAAGGTTGGGGAAGCAATCCCCAAGGTCGGGGAGACGATCCCCGACATGAAAAACAAAGTAAGATTGCTTTTTTTTACCGGGATTCTATTTTATCGAAATCTTTTCGCAGTGTATGGCCGGTAAAGTGCAGAGTTTTTTGTATGTTTGCACGGGCGCATTTAATTTGGAATGATATGAAGCTGTTAAAACGGACTGTTTTTTTTCTTTTGGGCGTTGTGCTGGTGACGCTGGTTTTCGCTACTGTGGCAGGGAAACTGTATGGGGCGGATTTTGTTGCGGAACATGTTTACGGTTCCGTGCCGTTTCTTGTCCTTTGGATTGTTTTTTCGGCGGCGGCGCTTCTCTATTTGCTGAAGCGGAAAATTTGGAAAAATCTGCCGGCGGCGGCATTGCATTTTTCTTTCCTGCTGATTCTGGCAGGCGCTTTGGTTACGTGGTTTTCCGGCGAACAGGGCGCACTGCATATCCGTTACGGTCAGGAAACGGGTTGCTTCACGGATAAGGAAGGCGTGTCGCGGGAGATGCCTTTTGCCGTCAGGCTGAACGGGTTTCGCATTGTTTATTATGCCGGGACGCGTGCGCCTATGGATTTTGTGAGCACGATAACGATTTCCGGCGTCGGGAAAGACGACGTTACGGAAGAAGTCGCCATGAACAAAATTCTCTCCTGCGGCGGATACCGTTTTTACCAGTCGGGTTATGATGAAGATGAACGCGGTGTCACACTGGCTGTTTCGCATGACCCTTACGGCATCGCGGTCACATATTCCGGTTACGCGCTTCTCCTTTTGTCCATGATGACGTTTTTCCTGAGCCGCCGCAGCCGGTTCCGCCGGCTGCTGAAACACCCCTCACTGAAACACCCTTCACTGACACGCCGCCCCGCTGCCCGTTCCACACGCAGCGCTCCGACACGCGGCCTCACGGTCTGCTTACTGATTTTTTGTGCATCCGCCATGCCGTCTGCCGGCGTGTCCGCTGCGCCGCCTGCCGCGGAAAAGCAGGTAAAGGTGCTGCCACGGGCGGTTGCGGCACAGTTCGGCGACCTTTATGTCCTCTACAACGGCCGGATTTGTCCGTTTCAAACGCTTGCAAAAGATTTTACCGTCAAGCTCTACGGCCGTCCGTCCTACCGGGGATTGACGCCCGAACAGGTTCTCACCGGCTGGATGTTCTACTATTCGAGCTGGAAAGAACAGCCGGTGATAAAGATAAAAAGCAAAACCGTACGGCGGATACTGGGCATAGAAAGCCGCTATGCCTCGTTCGACGATTTCTACGGGAAACAGAATGACTACAAACTGGCGACAGCCCTGCGCAAAGTCAGGAGCGGCCTCGCGACGGACGACCGACGCGGCATCGAAGATGCGGACGAAAAATATAATCTTATAACCGTCCTGTATTCGGGTAAATTACTGAAAATGTACCCGCACGAAAGCGAAAGCGAAGGCGACAGCGCCGGGCATACGGACTGGTATTCCCAGGGCGACGCGCTGCCCGGAGATATGAATGATGACGAATGGCTGTTTATCAAAAAATCGCTGGATTACATTCATGAAATGATTGCCGGAAAAGACTATGACGGCGTTTCCGGTACGCTTGAAAAGATAAAAACCTACCAGCGGAAAAAGGCCGGCGATGTCCTTCCGCCGGACAGCCGGTTTAAAGCCGAAAAGATATACAATACGCTGAATTATACGAAATATTCGGCGATGTTCTGCCTGTTTGCCGGCCTCGTGTCGTTCATGTTCTATTGCAACCGGCTGATTAACGGCCGGGACGTGAGCGTCCGAATCAGGCGAACGCTTGGCGCGACGGAGGCGCTTGTGTTTATATACCTCACCGCGGCGATCGGTCTGCGCTGGTATGTGAGCCGCCATGCGCCGCTGTCAAACGGGTTTGAGACGATGCAGTTCATGGCTTGGAGCGCGGTGATACTGTCGTTCGTGCTGCGGAGGAAATTCTTCATGTCGATGCCGTTCGGTTTCCTGCTGTGCGGGCTGACCCTGACGGTCGCCATGCTCGGCGAATCCGACCCCCGCATCACGCCGCTGATGCCCGTCCTCTCGTCGCCCCTGTTGAGCGTACACGTCGTTGTTATCATGATCGCCTATTCCCTGTTTGCCTTCATGATGCTCAACGGCGTGACGGCCGTTATCCTGTCGTTCCTTCGGGACGGGAATCCGGTGCAGACGGAGCGGCTGTACGTCGTGAGCCGGATCATCCTTTACCCGGCAGTATTCTGTCTGGCGGCAGGCATTTTTGTCGGCGCCGTATGGGCAAATATTTCGTGGGGACGATACTGGGGCTGGGACCCGAAAGAAGTGTGGGCGCTCGTCACCCTGTTACTCTATTCGCTGGCGTTACACACGGATTCTCTGCCTTCGTTCCGTCGCCCGATGTTTTTTCATATCTTTTCGATAATCGCATTTCTGAGTGTCCCGATCACCTATTTCGGGGTAAATCTTATACTTGGCGGCATGCACAGTTATGCGTAGATGAGGGGGTTTGGCCTCGTTTGTGAAGCGCGTCCGCAGGGGCGGTGTCACGATGCCGTAGAAAAATCTTCATAAAATCCCTGTTCGCAGGTATTGTATAATACAAAAATTTAACCGACCTTTGTGCTCGAAAAAAAAACTTATAATTAAAAGATTGAGATTATGAAAATAGAAAGAATTGTATCTCGTGAGATTCTTGATTCCCGTGGAAATCCTACGGTTGAAGTAGATGTAATACTGGAAAGCGGCGTTATCGGGCGCGCCTCCGTCCCGTCGGGCGCATCCACCGGCGAAAACGAAGCGCTGGAACTGCGTGACGGCGATAAATCCCGTTACCTGGGAAAAGGCACCCTGAAAGCCGTTGCCAACGTAAACGACGTGATCGCCCCCGCCCTTATCGGCATTTCGGCGTTCGAACAGCGCGCCATCGACCGGAAAATGCTGGCGCTGGACGGCACGACAACGAAGGCCAACCTCGGCGCTAACGCCATTCTGGGCGTTTCGTTAGCCGTAGCGAAAGCTGCCGCCAACTACTTGGATATACCCCTGTACCGGTATATCGGCGGAACGAACACATACACACTGCCCGTCCCGATGATGAACATCATCAATGGCGGTTCCCACTCCGACGCACCCATTGCATTTCAGGAATTTATGATTCGTCCCGTCGGCGCATCTTCGTTCAGGGAAGGTCTGCGTTGCGGCGCCGAAGTATTTCACGCATTGAAAAAAGTGCTTCACGACCGCGGCCTCAGTACGGCCGTAGGCGATGAAGGCGGTTTTGCCCCCGCATTGAACGGGACGGAAGATGCGTTGGAATCAATCCTCAAAGCCATTGAAGCAGCGGGATACAGGCCGGGAATAGATGTAATGATTGGTCTCGACTGCGCCTCTTCCGAATTTTACGGGAACGGCATATACGACTACTCCAAATTCGAAGGCGTAACCGGCGCAAAACGCACTTCCGCACAGCAAGCCGACTACCTGGCAGAATTAGTCTCAAAATACCCGATCGATTCGATCGAAGACGGCATGAGCGAAAACGACTGGGACGGCTGGAAACTGCTGACCGA
>JAITDQ010000073.1 GCA_031282485.1 Tannerella sp.
AAACAGGAATATATCATTCAATGGATTGTAGGGTTAGGAGATTTGGTTGTCCTGAACCTCGTATTCTTTTTTATCTATAACCTCCTGGATCCGTTTTACACGGCGGCAATGATTCCGAAGATGCGGGAAATCATCCTGCTGCTCAACTTCTGCTACTTTTTCTCCATTTATTTTGTCCCGATGAAACTGCACATGTCGGTCGTCTTTCTCGACAAGATTGTGCAGCGTTCCTTTTCTTTTTCCACAACATACATATTCCTGTTTGCCATTTGCCTGATATTCCTCAATGTAGGGAACGACCTTGCGACATTCCTCATTGTATATTACTTAGCCTCACTGTTAATCTTCTCATTATGGCGCGTATTAATACGTATAATCGTTAAAGCGTACCGCCGGATGGGATATAACGCCAAAAATATCATCATCGTCGGCGCCGGCAAAAACGGGATGGAACTTTACCGCGTTATCAAAACCGACCTGTCTTACGGCTTCAACGTGGTCGGTTTCTTCGATGACAATACGGTACTGAAAAACGTCCTCCCCAACTACCTCGGCACAATAGACCATATTGAGGAGTTTGTGAAAAACAACGATATTGACGAGATCTATTGCACAATCCCCGGCACAAACAGCGAAAAGATATCCGAACTGCTCAATTTTGCAGAAAAAAACATGGTGCGCTTTTATATTATCCCCGAATTTTACAGGGATATTAAAAAGAGCATGATCCTCGAAGTCATGGAATCCGTACCGTTGCTGACCATACGGACGGAACCGCTGCAATCCCTCTATAACCGCTTCCTCAAGCGATGTTTCGACCTGACATTCTCAATAGCCGTATTATTAACCGTGTTCCCCGTCTTATATGTCTTTGTCGGGGTATTAATTAAAATATCGTCTAAGGGGCCGGTTTTGTTCAAACAAAAACGCACCGGACTGTACGGTCAAATCTTCGAATGTTACAAATTCCGGACGATGCGCATAAACGAAGAAGCAGACAAACAGCAGGCCGTGAAAGACGACCCGCGTACGACAAAAACCGGAAGTTTCCTGCGGCGAACCAACCTGGACGAATTTCCGCAGTTCATTAACGTTTTACTGGGAAACATGTCCGTCGTAGGGCCACGCCCGCACATGCTCAAACATACGGAGCAATACTCCCTGCTGATAGATAAATACATGGTTCGCCACCTCGTCAAACCCGGCATAACCGGCTGGGCGCAGATCACCGGCTACCGGGGCGAAACAAGAACGCTGGAACAAATGGAAGGACGCGTCAAACGCGACGTGTGGTATCTGGAAAACTGGTCATTCTTCCTTGACCTCAAAATAATAGTAGTAACTATTATAAATATGTTTAAGGGAGAATCCAATGCTTATTGAAAAAAAACTGTAACTTTGCACTCGCATGGGAAGAATAATGGCAATTGATTACGGACGGAAACGGACAGGACTGGCAGTTTCCGACACAATGCAGATAATAGCAAACGGATTGACAACCGTTCCCGGCAACAGGGCGGTCGATTATCTTAAAAACTATACTTCGCAGGAAAAGGTTGATTTATTTGTCGTCGGCCAGCCGAAGCAAATGAACAACGAACCGTCCGAAAACATGCGTTATGTGGCGGCTTTTGTCAGCAGCCTGCGCAAAATGATACCGGACATTCCCGTCGAATATTACGATGAACGGTTCACGTCCGTAATGGCGCATCAGGCCATGATTGACGGCGGACTGAAGAAAAAAAAGCGGCAGGACAAGGCGCTGGTAGATGAAATCAGCGCAACGATCATCCTCCAGGGATACCTGGAAAAGAAAAGATTTACTGTATAAACGAATTTTATTAAACATTTATGATACTACCTATTTACACATACGGTCAACCGATTTTAAGACAGGAAGCCGAAACGCTCGACGGGGATTATCCCAATCTTAAAAAGTTGGTCAACGATATGTTCGAAACAATGTATAATGCCGAAGGTATCGGGCTGGCAGCGCCTCAGGTCGGGCTATCCGTCCGCCTGCTGGTCATAGACGCCGACGCGGTATCCGACAGCTACCCCGAATGTGAAGGCTTCAAGCGCGTCATGATAAACCCGGAGATAACGGAATTCAGCAACAATACGGTCTCGCTCGAAGAAGGATGTTTGAGTTTTCCCGGCATCCACGAAAAAGTGTCCCGCGCCGCCCGGATACACGTCCGTTACCGGGACAGAGACTTTAACGAACAGGAAGAAGAACTTGAAGGATTTACCGCCCGCGTGGTACAGCATGAATGTGACCACCTCGACGGCGAAGTCTTCATCGACGACATATCACCGATCCGGCGCCAGCTAAACAAAAATAAACTTAACAACATCATAAAAGGAAACATTTCCTGCAGTTACAAAATAAAACCCGTCAAATAAAAATGAAAAAAATAGCAGTCTTCATCCTGTTGCAGTTATGCATACTCCCGTCCCCGGCGCAAATAAACACCGACCGTGTCATAGCCATCGGACGCAACGCCCTGTATTTCGAAGACTATATTTTAGCCATTCAGTATTTCAATCAGGTGATACGCGCCAAACCCTGGCTCGCACAACCCTATTATTACCGCGCCGTAGCCAAACTGAATCTGGACGATTACAGCGGAGCGGAAGAAGACTGCTCACTGGCGCTGCAACAGAACCCGTTCATGGTTTACGCCTATTACGTACGGGGCATTGCAAGGCAAACACTCGGCAAATACGACCAAGCTATCGAAGACTACAAAAAAGGACTCGAGTTCCGGCCTAAAGACCGCCCGATGATGACGAATACCGCTATCGCCCATATCCAAAAGAAAGATTATGAAAAGGCCAAAGCCTTATTCAACGAAATAATCGAATCATATCCGAAAGAATCAAACAGTTACTTGGCTCGCGGCGCACTGTTTGCCGAAACAGGCGATACGATTTCGGCAATGAACGATTACAACAAAGCAATCGAATTAGACCCGTACTATGCCTATGCTTACGGCAACCGCGCCTTATTATGCTACCAGTCAAACAAACCGAACGAAGCGCTGTCGGACTTCAACGAAGCCATCCGGTTAAACCCGCGCGAAGAAGGTTTTTATATAAACCGGGGCTTAATCCGCTATAACCTGAACGACCTGCGCGGAGCCATGTCCGATTACGACCAGGTAATCGCCATGAACGGTAAAAACCTGATAGCCCGCTTCAACCGCGGCCTGCTTCGTTATCATGTGGGCGACTACAACCGTGCAATCGAAGACTTTGACGTCGTCATATCCCTCGAACCCGACAATTATATGGCCTACTACAACCGGGCTTTGTTATTAAGCGAAACCGGAAATTATCAGGCAGCGATTAAAGATTACGGCGTCATACTGGAACAGTATCCGAACTTCATCCCGGCCTATTACAACCGCTCCGAAGCCAAACGAAATATCAATGATATTGCCGGCGCAGACAAGGATTACTGGTATGCCATGGAATTAGAAAGAACACACGGCCAGGGAAACGAACGTTCACAAACGACGGCTTCAGCACAAAAACAAGACCCGGATACGGAATCCGCCGAAAGAAAAAATACCCGTGAAGAATCCGACAAAAACATAAACAAATTCAGCAGCCTGGTCGTATACGACAAAGAAGAAGAACAGCAAAGCAAGTATCAAAGCGAAATACGCGGACGCGTGCAAGACAGAAACATCCGTATAGACCTCCAGCTCCAATTCGTGCTGACCTATTACGAAAAAATAAATCAGGTAAACGAATCCGTTCACTACAACAAAACCATTGAACAGTTCAACGAACGTAACGCATTAAGCTGGAAATTACTTATAACCAACCAGGAAGCCTCGTTAAACGAGCTCCAGATAGAGGCGCATTTCGCTTCCATCAACGAATATTCCGCCAAAATAGAAAAGGACGACAAAAATGCCGACAGTTATTTCGGAAGAGGCATAGACTTTATGCTTGTGCAGGATTTCACGGAAGCGATAAAAAACTTCGACATGGCGATACAAACAGACCCGTCTTATATCCTCGCCTATTTCAACCGCGCCGCAGTCCGGTATAAACAAATGGTATACGAACAGTCCAACTCCGCCCAGGACGATCTGGCCGATGCGATGAGCATACAATTCGGGACAAACAATATCACAGGCCGCACGCCTGCGGGAGCGACAACTGTCAACGAACGCGACGCCCGTTCCTACACATACGAAATGATACTTCGCGACTATAATACCGTCATACAGAAAGACCCGTCGTTTACATTCGCCTATTTCAACCGCGCCAACCTCCTCTGTTCACAACGCAATTACAAAGCCGCCATACTCGACTATAACGAAGCGATACGCCGCAACTCGGAGTTCGCCGAAGCCTATTTTAACCGCGGCCTGACGCGCCTCTCGCAAGGCGACGCCAAAAGAGGAATTGCAGACCTCAGCAAAGCCGGCGAACTCGGCATCATCGACGCCTATAACATCATCAAACGAATGACGTCCAATGATTGATTTTATCACCGCTTATTTTTTTAACGCATCAATCCGCAAAAAAAACAATGTCTAATTATCCCGACTGTCACAGTCCCACGATTGTGACAATTTTTCCGTCAATCATTTTCTTTTCCATATAGATTTTGCTGTCCCACTCTGTTGTTTGGCTACGGTCGAAAATGGCAAGCCAGCCTTCCGTACAACCGTATACGTTCATATAACGAAGTGTTTGGGTAATGCCTTTTTCCTTACTCTTTTTACCATGCCATATTTTGAGTTCTATCGGATACTTTTGTCCTTCGTATACAAGGCACAGGTCAAGGTGTCCTTTTTCGGCTGCCAATTCTCTGATGATTTGTCCGCCGCCATTGATAACCCGTTGCAAAAAAGCCATTAATATCAGGTGAGGAGCGGCCTCTTTGTAGTAAAAACGTTCTATCCATATCGCGCTGTTTTCGCGCCAGAACTGCTGAAAGTCACTCATCAGAAAATCCATATCAATCCGCCCGTCTTTCAAATAACGGGGTATCTGATACGCCGGATTATTTCGTTGCAGATTGTCTTGCAATTTATTATTGAGTGTCCGAATGATCACTTCGCCATAAACAGGATTCGCAGGCTCAATCTTTTCTTCGGTGACGCGGATAAGGCCTAAATCACGTACATAATAAAAATCATCCGTATAAGTATCTATATACTCGCCAAGTATAATGGATTCAATAACATTCCGTACCCGCTCTTCCTTTAATCGTTCGAGCAGGCTGTCTATATGTGTATCCCGGCGTATAATAATAGTTTGAATCGCTTTTTCAACCATTTCAGCAGTAACCGGCTTCGTGTAATCCCATTGTAACATCTCTACAATCACCTCATTCGCTATGGCATTAACCAACCACGGCTGTCCTTGCGTCTGTTGCCATACCAGTTCAATGGCGTCCTCCCCGAAGATTTGTCCTGTTTCATCGGTATGTTGTCGATAAAGACAGCTGATTTCTTCTTTCGTAAAATTTTTCAGAGTCATGGATTTAGTAACGATATTAAACGGGCTTGCCGAACCAAGCGATTGACTGTCGGGACGAACCTGTGCCTTGTAATCACGAATATTGCGCATGCCGACCAACACTATCGAATGGACAAAGGGTATACTGCTACGGTTATTATACCCATTCCGTAATTGCCTAAGAAACGTTATCAACCCGTCTTCACTTAAACAGTCAGCTTCGTCAAACAATATCACTAACGGTTTGTCCAACGACATGCAAAACAGTGTAAGCTCTGTCCTCAACACATTTGTATAATCTTCATAATCTGCCTCTTTCGCAAAATTATTTTTGATTGGAATATTGGAAAAACCAAGCTCGATTTTTACTGTTTTGACAATTTCCGGTATCGCTTCTTTGGATGCGGTAATTCCCTGCATGTTTTCCAGAGAACAATACAACGTATAATACTTTCCTCCGGCATTAAGCCGTTCGGCTAAATCTCTCAAATAAGTAGTTTTCCCGCTCTGACGCGCTGCATGAATAAGAAAATATTGCTCTCTGTCAATCAGTTCTTCCACACCGTGCAGACGTGAAGAAGCTTCTATCATATAATGTTTGACCTTACTACAAGGCCCTGCGATATTAAAGTATCTCATTTTCCTTAAAATTATCTTCCGGCAAAGATAACACATATTTATCGGAAATCATCCAAATATTCTACTTCATTAGAATATTTCCCTTCAATACGTTCCTTGCCGACAGGCCATTCCTGCCCGTTACCCGGGAAAATTCTACCCCGTCAAACCGATTATCAATACCCTTTATTTGCAAGCCTTTATTTGCAATTATAAGGATATTCGTTTTCAAAATTTTAATCAATAACGCCCGAAAAAAATATATTTTGCCGACTTTGTGTTTGTAATTCTAAGGTTTTCATTACCTTTGCACTCCGAACAACGAAATATTTTATTAAAACGATGATAAAAATTACATTTCCGGATAATTCGTCAAGAGAATTTCCCGAAGGAACAACCGCTATGCAAATAGCGGAAAATATCAGTCCGAGACTGGCGCAAGACGTTCTGGCGGCCACGGTGAATGAAGAAATATGGGACTTAACGCGTCCCATAAACAGCGATGCAACCGTTCGACTGCTAAAATGGGATGACGAGGAAGGCAAACATGCTTTCTGGCACTCAAGCGCCCATCTTATGGCCGAAGCGCTGCTGGAACTTTATCCCAACACAAAATTCGGTATAGGGCCGGCCGTCGAAAACGGATTCTATTACGATGTCGATCTGGGCGATGTCACCCTGACGGACGCCGATTTCTCGAAAATAGAAGCCAAAATGACCGAGTTAGCCGCCAAAAAGGAAGATATCCGACGCCGGGACATATCAAAATCCGACGCAATGAAACTTTTCGGGGAACGCGGCGAAGTGTACAAAACGGAACTCATCGGGGAACTCGAAGACGGACAGATCACAACCTATACGCAAGGCAACTTTACGGACTTGTGCCGAGGCCCGCACCTGCCGAACACGTCCTATATAAAAGCGATTAAGATAACAAGCATTGCAGGAGCCTACTGGCGCGGCGATGAAAAACGCAAACAGCTCGTCCGCATTTACGGCATAACATTCCCCAAGAAAAAGTTGCTCGACGAATACATCACCCTGATGGAAGAGGCGAAAAAACGCGACCACCGGAAAATAGGGAAAGAACTCGAACTGTTCACATTCTCGCAATCCGTCGGCGCAGGACTTCCCCTCTGGCTGCCACGCGGCACGCAGTTGCGGCTCAAACTGGAAGATTTCCTCAAACGCATACAAAAGAAATACGGCTACCAGCAGGTGATAACGCCTCACATCGGCGGCAAACAATTATATGTGACATCCGGCCATTATGAAAAATACGGAAAAGATTCTTTCCAGCCCATACACACGCCGCAAGAAGGTGAAGAATTTTTATTAAAACCAATGAATTGCCCGCATCATTGCGAGATATTCAAGAGTTTTCCCCGTTCCTACAAAGACCTTCCGCTTCGTTTTGCCGAATTTGGAACCGTATATCGCTACGAACAGAGCGGCGAACTGCACGGATTGACGCGCGTACGCGGTTTCACCCAGGACGATGCCCACCTGTTCTGCCGCCCCGAACAAATTAAGGACGAGTTCCTGAAAGTGATGGATATCATCTTCATCATCTTCAAAGCCCTTGATTTCGACAGGTTCGAAGCGCAGATATCGCTCCGTGACCCCAATAACAGAGAAAAATATATCGGCTCCGACGAAAACTGGGAAAAGGCCGAACGCGCTATCATAGAAGCCTGTAAGGAAAAAGGACTCCCCGCCAAAATCGAACTGGGCGAAGCCGCATTCTACGGGCCAAAACTCGACTTTATGATCAAAGATGCAATCGGGCGGCGGTGGCAACTGGGTACGATTCAGGTCGATTACAACCTGCCCGAACGCTTCGAACTTGAATATACGGGCGAAGATAACAGCAAACACCGGCCAGTAATGATTCACCGCGCACCGTTCGGCTCCATGGAGCGGTTCGTAGCGGTACTCATCGAACATACGGCAGGAAAATTCCCGCTATGGCTGACCCCGGATCAGGTGGCTGTTTTGCCTATCGGCGAGAAATTCAATGACTACGCATACAAAGTAGCACGCGAACTCGAAGAAAAAGATATCAGCGTCATCGTTGACGACCGGAATGAGAAAATCGGCCGCAAAATACGTGATAATGAACTTAAACGCATACCCTACATGCTGATCGTCGGAGAAAAAGAACAGGAAAATAATGAAGTTTCCGTAAGAAAACAGGGCGAAGGTGATAAAGGTTCAATTAAAATTACTACCTTTGCGGCGCAAATTTTTGACGAAATCGACGAGATGATGAATAAATGGAAAAAAGAAACAACAGATATAAAAAAATAGGAGGTAAATTTATACATTAATTAATGAGAATCGATCGTAATAAAGAACAATACAGGATCAACGAACGTATAAACGTTCCCGAAGTACGCCTTGTCGGTGACAATGTGACGATTGGGGTTTATTCCACTTCAAAAGCATTACAAATGGCCGAAGATATGGGATGCGATTTGGTGGAAATCTCGCCAAACGCGAATCCTCCTGTGTGCAAAATTATTGATTATCAAAAGTTCCTTTACCAACAAAAAAAGCGTCAGAAAGAACAAAAAGCGAAAGCCATAAAGATTGTCGTTAAAGAAATCCGGTTTGGCCCGCAGACAGATGATCACGACTACAATTTTAAGTTGCGACATGCAAAAGAGTTCCTTGAAGAAGGTGCAAAAGTGAAAGCTTATGTGTTTTTTAAAGGACGCTCGATTCTGTTTAAAGAGCAGGGAGAAGTATTATTGCTCAGATTCGCAAACGATCTGGAAGAATATGGGAAAGTGGAACAAATGCCCGTACTGGAAGGTAAGCGAATGATTATCATGATTTCTCCCACTTCAAAAAAAGGTGGAGGCTCGACAAAACCTTTATTGATAAAAAACGATAAACAGGAGGTTTCCGAAAATAAAACGAAATAAAAAAACAGTATTTCCGAGAGGAAATAACTTATTATTAACTATATACAATTAACATTTAAAATTAAAGTTATGCCAAAATTGAAAACTAATTCCGGTTCAAAAAAGAGGTTCGCCCTTACCGGAACAGGTAAAATCAAAAGAAAACATGCTTTTAAAAGTCATATTCTGACAAAGAAGACTAAAAAGCAGAAGAGAAATCTGACTCATGCAGGGTTAGTTGCTAATGCGGATATAAACAACATTAAAAAGTTGCTTTGTCTGAAATAATCTGTTAGCAAAAGAGTTTATCACATTTTATTAACCGAATGATTAGCCTCCAAGATCATCTTAAAAAGGTGGCGCTAACATTCAAAAAAAAATTACAATTATGCCAAGATCAGTAAATCATGTTGCGTCAAGAGCAAAAAGAAAACGGATTTTGAAACTTACGAGAGGTTATTTCGGCGCTCGTAGAAACGTATGGACTGTAGCAAAAAACACCTGGGAAAAAGGGTTGACTTATGCTTTTCGTGACCGTCGTAATAAAAAACGCAATTTCCGCGCATTGTGGATACAGCGAATAAATGCCGGTGCACGTATGGAAGGTTTGTCTTATTCACGCCTGATGGGCGGACTGAAAGAAGCCGGTATTGAAATCAACCGCAAAGTTCTGGCCGATTTGGCAATGAACAACCCGGAAGCGTTCAAAGCCATCATTGCAAAAGCAAAAAAATAGAAGAACAGCAGATAATGTTAAAAACTGAATTTAGTAGCGAAAATTCTTGCATTATTCGTTTTTCCATATTACTTTTGTGATGAAAAAATGAGTTAGGCCGCACATGTTCGATTGGAAAACTCATCAGAATATACAAAAATTCCGAGACATGCTCTTGCCGCTAATGGCGGGCCGCAGTTCCTTAGGGAAATGCCTTGTGCACAGCGGATTACAAAGGCGGTAAAGGCGCTCAAATCCTGTCATACGGAGTTTACACACATCTACAGTGCGGCTCTTACAGGCCTCCCCTCTTCCTCTATAAGTGAAGGGGGGAGGTTTTTTTTTGTGATTATTCGGAATTACCTTTTTTTCGTTATGCTGTTTACCACGCGGACGGACGACACCAGCTTGTCGGTAGAAGTAAAAACATCGATATTCCAGACATGCGAAGAACGCCCCCTGTGCAGAATGGTTCCTACCGCTCGAACCGTATCCCCTTCGTGAGCCGACGACAAATGATTACCGCTAACCTGCATGCCGACCATTATCTCGTCAGGCTTACATAATATCAGCGAACCGAGACCCGCCACGGTTTCCGCCAGTGCCAGGGTGGCTCCGCCGTGCAAAATGCCGAAAGGCTGGCGCGTACGTTCGTCAACCGGCATCGTCGCTTCAATCCGGTCTTCCGAAGCATACGTATATTGGATGCCAAGGTTTCCCATTAACGCATGTTTGGCCGATTCGTTCAGTTTATCCAAGGGAATCTCCGCCGGACGTATCTCCGATATAACAATCTTTTCTATGGCTACGGCGACGCCGTCTTCGTCATTTGTTGTCGTCACATAATCGGCGCACGCTTTAACGGATTCCTGCGCGTTCCCCATCGCAATTCCAAGGCCGGCCAACTGTATCATCGTAACGTCGCAAACGCCATCGCCCACAGCAATCACATTTTCAGACTCAATCCCGAGGTTTTCAAGTAATACGCTGAGTGTATTTGCCTTATCAATGAAAGGAGGAACTACTTCAAGAAAATATTTTTCCGAACGAAAGACATCAAGTTCCCCGGCCAATCTTTTCTTCCAATGCCTCTCCAATTCCATTAAAGCATCTTCATCATCACTGACAATCATACATTTACATGGAGAAAAATCCATCGCTTCCGCAAAATTTTCAACCTCCCTGATATGCATGACATTCAGCTCCGCTTCCCGGATGATATACTCATTGGAAGCATTACCGGTATAAACCGTATCTTTATGATAAGTGAAAATATCAAACCCGGCCTTCTTTGTTTTCCTTTCCAGATAAGGAATCATTTCCGGGTTTATACGCTTTTCAAACAACAGTTCCCCGGTTTGCACATTAATAATCTGTCCGCCGTTATAGGAAAGGACATACCCGTCATTCTTGTCTAATTCAAGCTCTTTTGCCAGGGGAAGAACGCCATAAGTAGGACGTCCCGAGGCCAGAACAATGCGGATCCCCATTTGCTGTACTTTTATTAACGTTGCCCGCATACGGGCTGTAATGATCCTGTCATTGTTAAGTAGTGTGCCGTCAACATCAAGCACGATCATTTTATATTTCATAAACACATAATTAATGGTTAAAATGATTAGCGATTGAATAAACGATGAATCATCACCGTTCACTAAGACATATTAGAGAGTTCACAATACAACTGATAAGCGTCTTCGGGCAACAGGTTATCATGAACAATAGCAGAAATAGCCTTAATCATAGCGACAGGCGACGACGACTGAAAAACGTTGCGTCCCACGTCAATCCCGGCAGCGCCTTCGCTGATAGCGTGATAACAAAACTCCAGCGATTTTTGCTCCGGCATTTTTTTACCTCCGGCAACGATTACCGGCACAGGACATTTATTCACTATCCGGGAAAAGTTTTTTTCCGTATAATAGGTTTTCACGATATTCGCGCCGTTTTCGGCGCAGACACGTGCGACCATTGCAAGATAGTTTGCATCACTGTCCTGTTTGTTTATAGCAGTTATACCCACCACCGGTATCTCATATTTATATCCGCTGTCAGCGGCAAAAACGAGATTCCGGATCGTCTTTGCTTCATACTTGTCACCGAGAACCACCGTAACGGCAATAGCCGAGGCATTAATCCGTATGGCGTCTTCAATATCAATAACACAGTCATCATTCAATTCCGAAAGGACGGTCGAAGCTGCCGAAAAGCGCAAACATACGGGTTTCCGAATGCATGGCGAAACGACCGAACGAACCGCGCCCCGCGTACACATAATGGAATCCGCAAAATGAATAAGAGGCTGTATCGACAAATCCAATCTGTCTAATCCTGCGGATTCCATAATTGATCCGTGATCAAAAGCAAGCATCACGGTATATCCCGTCTTCGGGTTAAAGATACGGCTCATGCGATTCTTTATGCCCCACCCCATATTATCAGATCCTTTTAGAAAAAAGGACTTGTTATCGAAGATATCATCCGTACCCCAATCGTCATTCCTGTCTAACATTATTTCCTCTTTTTCCGTCATATTATTTTGAAATTAACGTTATTATAATGCAAATATACAAATAATTCCGGAATAACGTTTTTTTTAGATAAAAAAGGTCGGTGGTTTTGCCATCGACCTTTTTTATTTACCCTGAAAAATGCAGGTTATTTCTGGTTTGTATCCATAATAACAACACGGTTCCAGTTATTGATTTCATAAGGTTGTTGCGTATCGCCCTTCCATTCGATAGAAATCTTTTCCGTCGGAATTCCATATTGTTCGGTCAGTCTTTTGGCGACGGCTCTGGCGCGTCTTTCGGAAAGACCCTGATTATAATCGGCCGTACCGGTTTTCTTATCCGCATAACCCACAACTATGACAGGCAAGTTATGTTTTTTAGCATATTCGGCCGTATTAAAGATGTTTCCTTCCTGATTTTTGTCGATAACAGAGCTGTTAAGACGGAAGAATACAACATTCTTCAGAGATTCCCTGTGTTCAACAACCGGTGCAACTTTAGGACATTCCGGACATGATTTCGGACGTTTGCTCAATTCTTCATTCTGCGCACGCAACGCATTAATCTGAGCATTAAGGTCGTTCAGCAAATCATAATCCATCGGTTCGATAACTTCAAAATTAGTTCTGCCCAATTTAAAGTTTAATCCTATCAAACCCTGAACTACACGATCCTGCTCCTGACCCATATCCGTACGGTTGAATTGTTCGTTATAGATACTATATTCACCTTCAAGGAACAAATCAATGCGATCGCTCAAGCGGAATGGAATCTGGGCGCCCAAATTGATAGACGGCGATTCCGAACGTTTGAACGCAAAACCGTCTACGGTTTTACCCGGACGAATTGCATAACCAATACCGACAAACGGGATAAAACGAACGGGTTTTTTCTCATTGTACGGAGCCCAGAAATTCGTGGCATCAAACAGCACGTCAAGATGAGCGTTACCATATAAGAAATCCTGTTTGGAAAGCCCCGACACACCATACAAATTTGAAAAATTCATCAACTGGCCTCCATTTAACTGCAAACGATATGCCAGATATGGATTATACCATTTCCCAATAGATAGACCTGCAGCCCAATTGACACGATCGACATACTTCGCATCGCTGTTTTGATCGCCAAACAGCATACTCGCCCCACCTCCAAGAGAAATAAACCAATTGTCACCGGCTTTATTCTTCTTGAAATTCACTTTTGATCCGTTTTCCGTACTAAATCCAACTTGAGGCTGATATTCCTGCGCAGAAATCGACATCACCGTACCACATAAAAAAGCTAACAGTAAAAACTTCGTTTTCATAATTATACATTTTAATTCTACAATATTTTGCTTTCTCCGCATATCACATTATGCGTCATATTTAATGCAAAGGTAACTTCATTTTTTAATTAAAACAAATAAAACCGTTTTTTTTTCTATTTTTTTTCTCAACCGCCTCATAGATAAAATTAATAATGCTGAAAACAAACCACTTACATTAAGAATTGACGAAACGTATTTCTATCTGTCTCTCATACGATATTTCAATTTACATTCACAGAGGCATATAAAAACAAAATAGTCACTCGATCAATTTCATCAAGTATTGTCCGTAAGGATTATGAATCATTGGCCGGGCTATCTGTCTTAATAATTCCGAATCTATCCAGTTCTTATGATAGGCAATCTCCTCAAGGCAGGCTATTTTCAGTCCCTGACGGCGTTCTATCACTTCGACAAAATTAGACGCTTCGGACAGCGATTCATGGGTTCCGGTATCCAGCCAAGCGAATCCACGTCCCAGAATCTTGACCTTTAAGTCGCCGTCTTCGAGAAAAATCTGATTGACCGTAGTAATTTCCAGTTCGCCGCGGGCGGAAGGTTTTATTGTACGCGCCACATCAATGACTCTATGGGGATAAAAATAAAGACCGACAACGGCATAATTCGACGCCGGATGCTCCGGTTTCTCCTCTATATTCAGGACATTCCCGTCTTTATCGAAGGAAACAACACCATAACGCTTCGGATCATTCACATAATAACCGAACACCGTTGCCTTTTGCTGTTTTACATTTTCGACGGCCTCTTTGAGCATCGACGAAAAACTCTGCCCGTAAAATATATTGTCGCCCAAAACAAGGCAGACGTCATCTTCTCCGACAAAATCGGCGCCAATGATAAACGCCTGCGCCAACCCGTCGGGCGAGGGCTGCTCCGCATATTCAAAACGGACGCCCAAATCCGTCCCGTCGCCGAGAAGCCTGCGGAATCCCGGCAGATCCTGCGGCGTCGAAATAATCAGTATCTCACGTATATCCGCCAGCATAAGCGTCGATATCGGATAATATATCATGGGCTTATCGTAAACGGGAAGCATTTGCTTGGAAACGCCTTTCGTTATAGGATATAAACGGGTGCCCGACCCTCCGGCTAAAACAATTCCTTTCATTATTATATTACGTTTTTTTATTCAACACGATCTCTTCTAATCCTTATTCGGATAGCGTTACGAACGGGCGTTTCATTCACAAAAACAATATAACCGCCTCCCCCGGCGCCCGAAAGTTTCCATCCCAACACCTGCGATGTATAAGGCGCCAACGCTTCCCTGACATTATCGGTAATCATATTCGGAAACATGCTCAGCTGCGCTTCAAAACTGGCTACCGAGGCGCTCCCCCACTCTTTCGCATCCCGGTTCAGGATCGCCTCCCAGCATTTATCCGAGGCTGCGCTCAATGCCATAGCGCCTTCCCTATCAATATGCGTGCCGGCAAGCACATTATAATTATCCATACGCGGATAAAGGGGTACGAGCCATATCCGTTGCTCTATCCACGACAACAAAGCGGGATCTCTCACCTTGTCAATCCTTTCCGGCCAATAATTATTATTGTAAAAAAAACGGTTTAACCCCGGCATCACAATACCTAAGGAATCCTGCGAACCGCTCACGTATTCCGTTCCCGGAGGATTCTCATAACAAAATAATGTACGGGCGAGCATTTCCTTATCGCCTTCGGGAATATCCGTATGCCATAATTCGATTGCTTTCTTGCGGGAACTTGTTGACATTCCGCTGCGATCGTTGAACTCATAATCCGGCTCAATGGAAACGGTTAGCACCGAACCCGGATAATATTTATTTACAAAAGGCTGATCCAGCCACCCTCCGGCCAAATCAATACGGTACGGTATCCGGCACTCTTTGCGCAAAGCGGTAGTCGAACGCACCGGAAGTCCATTGTGAGGGATACGCTCACTCACTACATACCGGATGCCAAGGTCCTTACAAAACCGTTCTTTCGCAGGTGAATGGCCGTCGCTGTTCACAAAAAATATATCCGGCTTGAGCCGTTTCACATCCTCCGCAAAATCAAGAATACCGCTTCCCGTGTTTATCCACGCATCCTTGACGACCTTCAACGCTTTTACCATATACAAACGCTCCGCATCGGTATTTATCGTTTTACGTGCTTTCAACTCCTGTATCGTCCTGTCCGAACCTATCCCGACATATAATTCTCCATATTGTGCAGCTTCCTCAAAAAATGCGACATGTCCGCTGTGCAGCATATCATAGCATCCGCTCACAAAAACTTTTTTCTCCATACGTGCATTTATACATTGTTTCTGCGCGCAAAATTACATGAAAATCCTGCAATTTCCAAGCCGCATGCAC
>JAITDQ010000076.1 GCA_031282485.1 Tannerella sp.
ATTGCTTGCAGGTTGATTGACATAATCCCAGATTTTGTCCAGTACCGTGAAAAGCGATTCCTGAAATTCTTTTCGCGCCGTGTAGGGTATCATGGAATGGTCTAACCGGTATTCGATTATGACTTCCGCATTGGGCAGATACTGCCGCAGAGCCTTGCGTGTGCCAAGCAAAATCAGAGCGGCATAATTGTATTTCCCGTTTTCAATCAGCCCCAAATCATTCAAAACCTGCAAGTCGGGCAAGGATTCAAAAGCGGGATTTTTCTGTTTTTGAGCATAACCGGCTTTCATCAGCGCAATGGCTTCCGGGTCTAAATCCTCAAACGTCACTCCTTCACAAACGGTGGCTGAAAAATCCGGTGCACGTTCGGAAAGGATACGGAAGACCTCACTGTCGGACATCACGCGCAGACTGTCGCCGATGCGCATCAACGGAACACCCTCGAATTTCAGTGTCGTGCCGGGTGGTCGAGAGGGTATACTGAAAACCAGTACCCGTTTTCCGTCGTCAAACAGTTCTTCAATTTCAACGCGAATTTCCAAACGCTTGTAAATATCGTCTGCCAGTCCGCCAATGTTACCTTCGGCAAAAGCTGTTCCAACAACCTCGTTCGGCGATTTTTCTTTTACTCCGAATACCAGATACCCACCTCCCTCATTGGCTAAGGCAACTACGTAGCCAAGTACGCATTTGCGTCTTTCTCTGGGGTCGGCATGAGTGCCTCCGGCAAAGTTGAAATCCCGCTTTGCCTCTTTAAACTCTACCCTGTCTTCCGTTTCGCGAAGCCGTTTTAATTCTTTTATCGTCATGCCCGAATGGTTTACTTTTGAGCCGCAAAGGTAGGCTTTTCTCCGCAAACTTCCAAAAAAGTCTTAACGCAGGAAACGGAAAATGAGTTTCTTGCCTTTTCATTTGTTCTCATTTGTTTGACATATATTTTTTTATTTTGAATCCAAATAGTCTGTAGTGTATTTTACTTCAGAATTTCCCAATACCGGATCCAATACAAATACTTTAAATTTTTTACCTCCTTCAAAAGCCCTGATGACAATATGTCCATGAGGTTCAACGATAGCGCCGACTGCTTCGCCGAGGTTGTCTTCTATTCCTTTGAACATTCCGGTTGTGAAAATCAACCTCTCGCCCGGATAAATGCTTTTGTCGGTCATTCGGGCTAATTTTTCAGGATCCGGATGCTGGTAATGCCATGCGGGAATCATTACTCCGCTGCACATATTCTCGTCAGGATTGGCAGTGTCGGGGTGGATAATTCTTGTATTTGTTCCTTCTCCCGTCCAGACTTTACCGTTTACGTAAATATTTTGGATGTTGAAATCCGGGTATTTTACCGGATTGTTTTGCAGGACGAATTGCGAGCAACTACCGGCTTCGAATCCTTCCACGACGGTATGCCTGTATTGCTGCTGGTATGCAATGAATCTGAAGTAATCGGCTCTTTCCGCTCATTACCGGGTGCGGAAGCATACGCCGTGATTCACTCTATAGCCGATACCGCCAGAAAAAATAATCAATCTCCATTCTTTGCGCTTAAATCTGCTGCGGACTGCTAAATAGCATAAGGAGGTGGGACTGAGTAGTTACTTATAAAATCCCTGTTTTTATCGGGTTTGAAGCCTTTCAACTTAGGAATGTGAAATAAGCAAGATATATCACTAAACGAACGTTGAAACGATGAACATTGAAGATTTGAGAAGCAATATCAAAGGTGCCAAAAGTCAGTAAATCACTTCGCTCTTCATTCCACCGTAATGCCGGTTGACAGCGTGTTGCCTTCGTTATCGACGACGGTTATGATGTGTTTGCCGCGGGAGGGGCGGAGGGTGTATTTGTGGAAATCGCGGGTTGAGCCTAAGTAGTCGGCGTCTATGTGCCAGTAGACTGTGGCGTCGGCGTTGGCGTGTACGAGGTCGAAGGTTATTGCGCCTTCGCTGCCGTCTAACTGTTTCGGGAGGTAGACGTGTGCATTTTTTTGCGGGTAGATAAAGGCCATTGGCGAATGAGGGTCTTCGCCGCAATCTTTCAGGAAGGGCGGCAGGGTTGTGTATTCGGGATGATGTTGCTTGTAGTACCATTCCCAGACGGGCGGCAGGACGAAACGGTTTTCCGAAAGCACCTGTTGTCCCGGTTCCACGCAGTTTTCGTAGACGCGGTAACGGCTGTCGGCGCTGAGGGTTACGTGTATGTGGTACGGGCAGGCTTCCGTGCGCAGGCCGTTCGGGAGAATCAGTACCGTATCGGCCTCGTCGCAAAAACGGCTTTTGAGGCATCCCGACAGGCGGCAGACAGGCGCTTCGACAAATGCTCCTTCCGGACAGGCAAACCATGGCGACGGAGGCAACAGGTTGAAAATGTCAAACATGACAGGCCCTGCCGTACGTGCGCCCACGAGTTCCGGCTTGCCTTCCCCGTTTGCATTGCCCACCCACACGCCAACGACGTACCGGCTCGTGACGCCTACCGCCCATGCGTCGCGAAAACCGTAACTCGTTCCCGTCTTCCATGCTATCTTTTGCATCGACGGGATGAAGCGCCGGTCGATTTCTTCCGGGCGGTTGACTTCTTTTATCGCGTCGAAAACCTGCCATACGGCGCCGGGGGAAAACACGCCGGGTAATATTTCCGGATTATCCGCCGGGACTGTGCGTCCCTCCGTCCGCGCCAGATTTTGCAGCGAACGCGCCATGTCGGAATACGCAAACGAGACGTCCCACAGCGTAGCTTCCGCCCCTCCCAGTATAAGCGACAGCCCGTAGTGGGACGGCGGGCGCGTCAACGTCGTAATACCGGCTTTTTTCAGGAAATCATAAAACTTCGGAACGCCATATTCGCGCAGCAGATATACGGACGGGACATTCAGCGAACGCGCTATCACACCGGAGGCCGGAACGGCGCCTTCATACTGCATGTTGAAGTTCTGAGGCGCAAATCCGTTTACATTGAGCGGGATATCCGGCAACAGCATATCCGGCAGGATTTGACCTTCCTGCAAAGCGGCATAATAAAGCAGCGGTTTCAGGATACTCCCCGTACTGCGGGGAGCGCGTATGATGTCCACCTGATTCGACGAGCCGCGACCGTCGAAATCCACATTCCCGCAATAGGCGAGGACTTCGTTCGTACGGACGTCGATCACCATTGCCGCCATATTGCGTATATCGCTGCGTACGAAATCGGCGTGCCGGCGGTCGAGGATGGCTTCCACCTGCTCCTGAACGTTTTTATCTACCGACGAAACCGTCTGTTTACCCCCGTTGTGCAGATGAAAATACGAAACAAGATGCGGCGCGACCTGCGGCAGGGGCAATGGCGCCGGCGGAAGCGTTTCGCTTACGGCGAGGTCGTAGTCAACGTCGCTCATCGCCCCGTTGTCATGGAGGTATTTCAGCAAACGGTTCCGTTTCCGTATCAGTCCGGGGCGGTCTTTCGCCGGATGCATCAGCGACGGGGCGTTCGGCAGCACAGCCAGCGTCGCCGCTTCCGCCCACGACAGCTCCGCCGGCGAATGGCCGAAATACCGCCATGCCGCCGCATCAAGTCCGACAACATTTCCCCCGAAAGAGGCGTGGGAGGCGTACATCGCAAGTATCTCCCGTTTGGAATAACGACATTCGATGCGTGTGGCAAGGATCGCTTCAATCACTTTTTCCCCTGTCGTACGCTTCTTCCCGCGGGACAGGCGTATCGTCTGCATCGTAAGCGTACTGCCGCCGCTGACGATACGGCGCGCCTTTATATTCTGCTTCAAAGCCCTGGCTATGGCAAACGGGTTGACGCCGAAGTGATACGGAAAATAACGGTCTTCGAACGCAACGATACAGCGCCTGAACTTGTCGGGCACCGTATCGCAGGGCGGGAAACGCCACTGCCCGTCGTCGGCGATACGCGCGCCCAGCAATTCCCCGTGGCGGTCGTTCACAACCGTTGCATACGGCGCATCAAAGAGTTTTCGCGGCAGACAAAAAAGATAACCCGTAAGCAGGAGAGCCGTCGCCCAGCGGACAGCCCTCCCGCGTTGCCGTTTATTTTTCAGTGAAAACTTCATTTGCCGCCGTTACCTGTACACCTTCACCCGGCCTGCCGTCGTGCGGGCGTATGCCGACACATCGTACATCGCTTCACACAGGATGGCCGGAAACACAAACTCTCCCGTATAGGAAGCCTGCAGGCGCACTTTCACTTCCTTCGATACGCCGGCGGGAAGGTCGAAATAGGTAAGTATGCGGTCGTCGCGTATATCCTGATAAGTGAACGCTTTGGAAGAAGCCTCTTCCGCCCCGCTTTCGGAGGAGGAGGAGCCGGCCGCGACCATTCGTTCGTTGTATACCTCCCAGCCGGAAGGGATGATATGCGTCAGGGCGACATCGGAATAATTATCCCGTCCGCCGACATTCGACACCCTTATCACGGCATAAAAATCCGTCCCCTGCATCAGATTCGTCACATCGACCGGCAGGCCGTTCATATCCGTATACGACACGGCCAGCGTTATATTTTCGGATACGGCCGGCAGGCGGTCAACCACCGGCCGGCTTTTTGTCGACAGGCTGACGTAGAGTACGCCTTCGTTACCGTTTTCTACCTTCACCTTCCCGGAAGACGGCGTTACGGGTAACTGTTCCTGATAGACGGTTTTCTTCGTGTCGACCTTCTTCTGTGTTTTACCGTTCAACGACCATTCAAAGTCAAATTTGCCGGACATTTTCGACGCAAACCGTCCCATGGCAATCATCGCATACGCCGTACTCTGGGTTGAGAAACAGCTTTCGCCGGACAGGTTTTTGGAGACCTTCCGCGCCTGCTTAAACGCTTCTTCATACCTGTTCATCAAGACCAGCGTTTCGAGCACCATCGCCTCGTCGCGGGAAAACGACCCGTAAGTCGGGTTATTGGACGAATAGGGCGCGATCGTCGCAGAGGCATTGAAGACCAGCTCGCCGGCGGCATCCTGTTTGCCGCACATCGCATACGCCGCCGCCAGTCGCCAGCGTGCCTGCAACGAGAGGTCTTTCGTTTCCTTGAGCCGGTTCATGGCGCCCATTTCCGGCGCCCCGGCCAGCGCAAGCGTATACAGGCGGTAAGCCTGCAGGAAGTCCGACTGGCTGTACGCATAACGTTTGTTGACATAATTGTCCGGACGCCAGATCCGGGCGACATTCCGCTGATAGCTTATCCATTTGTTTATAACGCCGTCGTTGACGTTATAACCGCGTTCTTTGGCGAGGACAAGGAAACTGCCGGCATACGACGAAATCCAGTCGTTCGTAAACCCTTCGCCCGCCCAGTAAGCGAAACCGCCGTTCGCCGGCTGCCGCCGGTAAAGGCTGTTTATCGCTTCCGTTATATTCTTCTTCGTTTGTTCCGCTTCCTTTTCGTCCAAATCCTTCAACTCGGAAAGATAGAGCAGCGGCAGCGCACGCGAAGTCAGCTGTTCCGTGCAATAATGGCTGTAATCATACAGGTAATCGAAACGGCGGCTGATATCTGCCGGCGGTATGCGCGACATTTCGACCTTCACCCAGTTGCCTTCATATCCGGTGTCGAGGGTGTAATCCAGTTCCGCCGACCGGCCTTTTTCGAGCAGCCGGCTTTCGTACGTAAGGGCGGGCGGATTCGGATTGCGGACGTCTATTTCTATTGTTTCCTTCGATGTATGTCCGCCGCCCGTCGCCGTGACGGTGACCGTTTCGACGCCCGTCCCGGAGCCTGTCTGCATCGGGAAATAAACAACATCATCGCCGGGCGCGGCAAATGTCAGCGAGCGGCTGTTGCCGTCCGTCGCCGTCAGCTTGCCCGTGGTTTCCACCTTTACGGTAACATTCTTCACATTATCTTCCATAGCAAATACATTCACAGGCAAAGAAATCTTTTCGCCGACGCTCAACACGCGCGGAAGCGACGCGAGTAACATCAGCGGCGAGCGTACGGCAACGGTCTTGTCCGCCCGTCCGTATGCGCCGTTCCGTCCGGCCACGACCATTACCCTGACGGAACCGGCATAAGGCGGCAGGCGTAACGTATGCCTGTTTTCACTGCCGGCGCTCAACGTCAAAGGCCCCCGATAGAGAACGACCGGCTTGAAACGGTTTGCTTTAGTGGAAGCATTATTCAAATCCGCATCGCCTCCGATGCTGAACAGCGTGCCGTATTTCCCCGCATAAGCGCCCATGACATGGTCGAACATATCCCAGGTGCGTATGCCCAAAGCTTCGCGGGCGTAAAACTCATTCCACGGGTCGGGCGTCCGGAAATTAGTCAGGTCGAGCAGGCCTTCGTCAACGATAGCGAGCGTGTAACTCATCGGTTTACCGTCCTTTTCTTTCACTTTCACCTCAAATTCCGTTTCCGGTTTCAGCACGTCGGACATCGTTATAACCGGCGTAAGGACAGATTCCTTGTTTGAAACGAAGACGGGCATAACGCCATACATGCGTATCGGCAAATCGGTCGTCGCCGCATGAGGCTGAAGCAGCGAGATGTGTACGTATACGTTCGGCGACATGCTTTCCGTTGCCTTAAACGTATATTTGGCGTCGTTTCCGGCCGTCAGGTCGACCCATTCGCGATGCAGCACTTCCGCGCCGTTTTCGAACGCAACCAAAGCGCGTCCGCCGGAAGCCGTTGCCGGAATCGTCACAACGACCTCTTCGCCTGCATGATATGATTCCTTATCAAGAGAGAACGAAAGCATTTTTATCCCGCTCGGGTCGCTTTTGTTCGAACGGCCGCGCCACGAAGGCCAGTCGACAAGGACAGCCCCGCCGGTCGCATGACCGCTCTCCGCGTCCTTGACGAACACAAGATAACGTCCCCAGTCCGGGTAATTGATGCGGAATTTTATTTGCCCTTTCCCGTTGACCGTACTGATGCGGCCTGAATACAGGGGCGTGTAGTTAGAGTTATTGACATACGATTCGAAGGATTCGTTTTCGCTTTCCCACCACCAGCTCCAGCCTATCCGGTATATCTTAAACTCCAGATTCTTGCGGTTCACGGGCTTTCCTTCGGGACTGAGCGTCACCACATCGAACGTATGGTCTTCGTCGGTAAACAGATAATATTCGTCCGGTTTCTTATTGAAATTGACGCCCACATACGACGTATAGGGCGAGAACGGAACGGTTTGGGTGAATATGCTGGCGTCGCCGCCCGGTTCAAACACGCGACACGTGACGTTCGCATGCAGCATACCCGGAGCATTCGCCGCCGAAGGCGTTTTCATATCGAATGCAACATCGCCGTTTGCGTTCAGCTTGCCGTCGAAAATATCCGTTTTACTCGATGAAAACGCGGTTGCAGGGTTGTTGAAGATATATTGTTCATATCCTTTGAATTGCGTCGCCGCCTTATTCAGTACAAGTTCCATTTTCGCATTAAGGCCGCGCGCCGTTGCGCCGGTCAGCCACTGCGAATGTATTCCGACAGGCGTCGCGCCGTTCGAAGCATGGATGACGTCCGGCAAGTCAAGATTTATTTTCAGGCGGTTGGGCTTTACCGTTTCGATACGCAAAGATTTATGGAACGAAGCGCCGCCCACTTTCACATAAGCGTTCCACAACCCCGTCGGGTCGTCCGCTTTTGTCGGTACATCAAATGTATATAACCCGTCGGCTCCGGTTGTTGAGATCATCTTTTTATAAAACTGCCCGTTCGGATTATACAATTCGAAAGTAACGGGATGATTGGCCGGTATCTTTTTCCCGCGGTCTTCGAGCATGAATGCGATGTGCAACGTATCGCCGGGACGCCACACTCCGCGTTCGCCGTAGACATACCCTTTCAGTCCTTTCTTCAGTTCCACGCCTCCGACGTCGAAACGGCTCAACATGTTTTCATTGCCGTCGGCCATACGCAAATACGTTTTTTGTTCACCCGCCGAAGCGACCAGTATAAAAGGCTTGTTCCGTAATGAGAGAAGCGTAAACCCGTTCTCGTCCGTAACGCCTGTGCCCAACGGCTGTAACTGGTAATTATAGGCGGTCACATTCGCTCCCTGAACAGGCCGGGTATCAAGAATATTGGTCACAGCCGCCCAAACCGTATGACCGGCATTGCTTTTTGCAATCATACCGAGATTTGAGGCCAGCACATTTGTCCCCGCTTTACGATCCGACTGCACATAGTACGTCGAATGGCACGGGTTATCCCTCTCCCGCCAGTCGTAAGAATTCCAGTCCACCTCCAAATCGTATCCGTCGTAATAATATGCGTCCGGCTTGTCCCAATAAGCTTCATCGGCTTCGCTTACGGCGCCGTCCCCGGCGCCGGACAGGCTCGTCAGGTCGACGGCACCGGCAAGAGCGCGTTCCCGTCCGGCGGCGTCTTCACATTCATACGAAGCATATTCCTGCCGGAACGACAGTTCGATGCGGTAAACGGCTCCCGGCTGCTGTCGGATAATTCCCGTCAGGTCAAGGGAATAATTCTCCCACAGGGAAATATCTTTGGCCGGGTCTGTATCAAGACGAAGCGTTTTTTTATAGACGAGGCGTCCCGCGCGGCGCAGCTGATGGGAGCTTTTTTCGTCCATTGCATTATCCTGAAGGAACATCAGGATGTTTTTTTCAAAAATACGGATAATCTTAAGATCTACCGCATGAAGAGCGACAGCGCGAAAAGGCAGCGTCAGATGCTCCGAAACCGGCATGATTGTCCCCGATGATAATAGTTCGACCTGCGGTTTAAGCTTCTCGACAGACAGCGTAAATTCTTTCATCTCCCCCAGCGTGTTGCCCGTTTGGCTTTTCAACCCGGGATGAACGGTCACGTCAAGATTATCCATGCCCGATGTCCGTGCAAAATAAATCATCACCTGATTGGCCTGTACCTGTACGGTGTAATCGGATACGTTGCCGAGCGTTATCATACTTTTCAAATCCTGCGATTCGGACACAGGGTCGGAAAAAACAAGCCTCAGCCCGTAGTCCGGCGAATCGACAATTTCATATTCAAATAACCGGAATTTATCCTTGGCGGGAATATTCACGGAAACCGTTTCTTTACGGTCTATTTTCCCTGCCGAACCGTCGATCGAAAAAAACAGTTGCTGTTCTGCGTCCGTCCGCGTTATATTTTTCACATGGAAGGTAAATTCAACGGAGTTATCCTGCCCTTCGACCGTCACTTCGGCATCGTTTTTTCCCAGCCGGGCGGTGACCATTTTCTTCACGGTTTCGAGATTCATCTTCCGGCCGAACGTCAGCTCTCCCCGTACCGTCACCGTATTATCGGGCTGAATTTCCACCGGTTTCGTCGAAACTTTAAACGTATGGTCTTCCACGCGGAACGAAAAATCAAACCGGGCGTACTTCTTTTCCACGTTCACGACCTTGCCCAAAGCGAATGTCGCATGATACGTCGCGCCGGACTGTAACGCCCCGTCTTCCGGCACAAATTCAACGGTATTCGCATTCAGCCAGTGCGCCTTTCCCTTAACGGAAGGCGAGAATGAAAATAACTTCCCGTCAACGTCCTTCGTCCATACGTTTTCGAGCTGTTCTTCCGTCAGGCTGACAATAATCGTCGAGCCGGCGGGAATCACGCCTCCCGTGTATGCGGATATGTAAGGAGCAAAATCGGCCGGAGGCGTAACCTGTCCCCTCTGCCGGCATGAATAAAACAAACAGCCTGCCGTAAGCATACTGAATATTACAAATACGGAAAATACTGACTTCATAGATATATTTTTAAATGATTAATTTCCCACCTTTAAATCTTTCGCAAAGGTAAACAACAAAACATAAAAAAAGCATTATTCTCCCCCTTTTGCGAATCTGTTATAGTATTTTAATATTTCATCCGGCAAAAGCATGTACAGGCTAATAATAAACGCGTTTATCCATTCAAAAATTACGGCTTCAACAAAAACCGGTATTAAAGTAACAAAAAAAGTACGGTAGTCTCATTTTATTTCGCTACTTTTGCCACAGAAATTATCATAAACGACTATGAAAGCCTTAGAAAAGCTTATTGCAGACAAATTATTACAGATTAAAGCCATTAAATTGCAGCCGGCCAATCCGTTCACATGGGCGTCCGGCTGGAAATCACCTATTTATTGTGATAATCGTAAAACATTATCATATCCCGTGATAAGGAATATTATCAAGGTAGAACTCGCCCGTATCATCTGCGAAAAATATCCCGAAACGACGGCTATTGCAGGCGTTGCAACAGGAGCTATCGCACAGGGCGCTTTAGTTGCGGACTTGTTGGGGTTGCCGTTTGTTTACATACGTTCCGCGCCGAAAGACCACGGCTTGGAAAACCTGATTGAAGGCGAACTGAAGCCCGACGCAAAGGTAGTGATCATCGAAGATTTGGTATCGACGGGAGGCAGCAGCCTGAAAGCGGTTCGCGCCGTGCGGAATTTCGGGTGCGATGTGGTCGGTATGGTGGCTATTTTCACTCATGGGTTCGCCGTGGCGGAAAAAAGTTTTAAGGAAGCCAAAGTGCCTCTTACAACACTCTCTAATTACAATGCCGTTATCGAAGCGGCCGTGCATACAAACTATGTGACCGAAGATGATATAGCCATATTGCAGGAATGGCGTAAAGATCCCGAAAACTGGGATCCGTATAAATAAAATTTTTTTATAATATGGCAGATTTCACAAGCGAAGTCAGGACTATACCGCATAACGACGACAAAATATTTGCAATGTTATCCGATATGTCCAATCTCGAACGTGTCCGGGATCGTATCCCGCAGGATAAGATCAAAAATTTCACTTTCGACCGTGACACATGCAGTTTTACCGTCGAACCGGTCGGGTCGGTTACGTTCCGGATCATAGAAAGAGAACCGAATAAAACGATAAAATTCTCGACAACAAACTCCCCGATCCCCTTACTCTTATGGATACAGCTGAAACAGGTCGCCGCGAACGATACAAAAATGAAAATGACAGTCCGCGCCGAACTTAACCCGTTCCTGAAACCGATGGTGTCCAAACCTTTGCAGGAAGCGGTTGATAAAATATCGGAAATCGTGGCGCACCTGCCGTATGAATAAAAGACGTTTATAATATTCGGAGAAACAGACATGGCACAGAAACTTTGGGAAAAGAATACACGGATTGACAAAGAAATCGAACGTTTCACCGTCGGGAAAGACCGGGAGATGGATCTTTATCTCGCAAAGTACGACGCGCTCGGCTCGATGGCTCACATCATCATGCTTGAGGCGACGGGATTACTCGGCAAAGACGAACTGAAACCGTTGCTGGATGAACTGAAAAAGATATACCGTCAGGCTGATTCGGGCGATTTTATCATTGAAGAAGGCGTAGAGGATGTCCATTCGCAGGTTGAGCTGATGCTGACGCGCACCCTTGGCGATATGGGAAAAAAAATACACAGCGGCCGCTCGCGCAACGATCAGGTGCTGCTCGACCTGAAACTCTTTACCCGCGCCCGGATACAGGAATCAGTTACGCTCATCTCCGGTTTGTTTGATGTATTAATCGAACAAAGCAACCGTTATAAAGCCGTATTGCTCCCCGGATACACGCACCTGCAAATAGCCATGCCGTCGTCATTCGGGCTGTGGTTCGGTGCATACGCCGAAAGCCTTGTCGACGACCTCCTGCTATTGCAGGCCGCATACAAAATATGCAACCGCAACCCGCTCGGTTCCGCCGCCGGTTACGGCTCCTCCTTCCCGCTAAACCGCACCCTGACGACGGAACTGCTCGGCTTCGATTCCATGAATTACAACGTGGTATACGCACAAATGGGACGCGGAAAAATGGAACGTACCGCCGCCTTTGCCATGGCCGGCATAGCCGCAACACTGTCGAAACTTGCGTTCGACGCCTGTATGTTCAACAGCCAGAATTTCGGATTCATCAAACTGCCCGACGCTTATACCACCGGTTCAAGCATCATGCCACACAAGAAAAACCCCGACGTCTTCGAACTTACACGCGCCAAATGCAACAAAATCCAGGGATTACCCCAACAGATCACCCTGATATGCAACAATCTGCCGTCCGGTTATTTCCGTGACCTCCAGATAATAAAAGAAATATTCCTTCCATCGTTCGACGAACTGAAAGACTGCCTGTTAATGGTCGCGCGAATGATGGGCGAAATCCAAGTAAACGAACACATCCTCGACGACGACAGATACACTCCGATATTCAGCGTCGAAACGGTCAACCGCCTTGTCCGCGAAGGCATGCCCTTCCGCGACGCCTACAAAAAAGTCGGCCTCGACATCGAAGCCGGCCATTTCGCCCCCGACAAAAATATCACCCACACCCACGAAGGAAGCATTGGCAACCTGTGTAACGATGCCATCGTCGCACTGGAACGGGAAATCATCGGCGGCTTTAATTTCCCCAAAGCCAACGAGGCGGAACAAAAACTTTTAAAATAAGCAAATCACGCAATATACATTTATATAATCCGTTCCCCTTATATTAAAAGAACACTTATGAAACGTATATTACTTATTTGCTGTCTGCTCACATCTTATCTTGCATGTACGGATGAGTACAGGAATCCCATACCGTCGCTCCCCGTTTACCTGTATCTGGATCTCACATTTGAAGACAAAGAACTCAAAGCGATCGGTTCATACAAGGAATTTACCGACAAAAACATCAATCACGAACTGGGAGAAAGAACCGGATACGGCGGCGTACTCGTTGTCCATACAATGTTAGACGAGTTCAAAGCCTTTGACCGCGCATGCCCGTTAGAAGCGCAACCGAACATAACAGTCGAGGTCGACGCCGAAGTCCTGTATGCCACATGCCCCAAATGCGGCTCAAAATATGACCTCGGCTTCGGCACCGGAGCCCTGAACAAAGGCGTAAGCAAACACGGACTGCGCCTGTACGGCACAACATTGAGCGGCAGCAAACTGATTGTAAAAAACTAAACAGGCAGGCGAATGTAACTTTTGCAAGTAGCCATTAAGCAACGCCGGCAAACTATGGAATTAGAGATTTTGAGTTAAAACAAAAAATATTTAATCGCCCTCGAGTATAGACGGTTCGGCGACAGGGAGAGCATCCGGTTCGTCAACAGGTTCGTCAACAGAGTCGAAGGGGTGATCTTCGAGTTTTTGGAAGAAATTTTTCACAAAAGTGGTTTCCTTTTCTTTGAAAGGTTCGCCTTTTGAACGGGTAGTGCTGTACAGCGTGCGGATATAGTTGAGATGAAGATCGTCGTGTAGGATTTGTTTCAGTACGGGGATCTGTTCGATGTCGACATCATAGAAGAAACTTAGTTTGTCCATGCCGAGATATTTCACGTCTTCCGACGAAAGGTGCAGGCGCTCGCTGAGCAAAGCTCCTTCGGGCACACGGTGGCTGAGCAGGGGCAAGAATGTAAGTACGAGCAGATTGTTACCCTCAATAGTAAAGGCGAAATAGCCGATGGTCTTTGCTCCCCCATCTTCGGGCATGATGTAGGCGATGTATAGCCGTCCGTCGGACCCGCGAACGATGCGCTGCACGTACATCAGGGAGAGTATCACCAACTGTGTGCGAACGACGGGGTGGACGGTGTCGATGCGTTCCTTGAGGCGGTGAATGGCGTGCGACTGGATGTAGATGTCTAATTTCCGGTCATGTTTGATGCCGGGGAAGAGTTTGCTCATTGCAATGGAAGCTCCGGTGCTGGGGATTTCACCTATCGGGCCGACGAGTACGCGGAATGCCGTACGTTCCTTGTTGTGATAATTGAACCGCAGGGTTTGGCACTCGTGCGTCGTGATGTGGAGTATGTGCTGGATTACCGGCCTTTTATTCACCGCCGTCGGCTGTACCGTCGCTAAGCCGTAGATACGGAAGTTCGGCTGAGAAAGTGACATTAGCGAGACCCTGATCGTGTCCGATATTTGTTTCTGGCTCTCCATGAACATGTTTTTTGCTTCGAAGGCGGCAGTCAGCCGTTTCGCGATGTCTAATTGCGGCTGTTGCAGGAAAACCGTATACGATTCCGCTGCAAATGAGAGTAGCATAGCCTGTCCGATGGTAACTATATCCATCCACGTCACTCCGGTTTTTTCGTCGAAAAGGGTACTTTTCAGGGACATTGTTATATTGTCCTGTATATAGCGAATGAATTGCTTCGGCACTTTATGTCCCGGCATTGCCGCGATATAAGGAGGTGTGATTGTAATACGGAATATTTCCTGCTTTTGGCGTTTGGTGAAGGCATCAAACAAGGATTCATCTTCGCCCATGGCGCGGATGATGCGCCGTGCGACTGCATAGCACATATCCAGGTGATTCTTGGAGAGCTTGAATCCGGGATGCAATACCGGCTGTGTTTTCTTTTTTTTCTTATTCTTCGTCATGGTCTATGTCCTTTCTATTGCTTTATTTTTTAATTTTTCCATCCGGCAGCCGGTTTATTTCCCGGAACATCCGTTGCTACGGCGTCGTTCTCGCATGTATAATTTATAATTGTAAATTCCAGCGCAAAATTACATGAAAATTGAACGATTTCCAAATACTCGGTATATCGGGCTAAATCTTTTTTTGAGGTGCCGGAGAAAAGTTTGTATCTTTGCGGGAAAAAAAGTTATGTCCAAAAAAGTATCCCCCCCGGCAGAACAATTACTGCATTCCTTACTGAGCATTCAC
>JAITDQ010000085.1 GCA_031282485.1 Tannerella sp.
CGACTGACAGGCGCTTATTAATATTCCGCCATAAAACAATATAACAAAAACGAATCTATTCATAATAATAAGTATAAATGTACCGGACTATTCGAGTACAATCTGTTTCAAAAAAGAAATAAAACATTTTCGAATAGGCATAAATATATTTTAATCTATATTGTTTATTCGCAAATACAGTCGCAAAATTATATATATTTTTTAATCCAACAAATATTTTCGTATTTTTTTATAAAATCTGAAATCTGCAACCCGGATTCAAATGACACTCACAGAATTGCAGGATTTACAGAAACGGGGTCATTCCGGTAATTTTGGAATTTTGCAGGAATCTGCGGGTGGGATGTATGCGGTTTCTACTTTGAGAAGGCGGGTTTTGAGGTTTTCGAAAAGGGTTTTGCGGATGCGCAGGGTCATTTCGCATGTCATCTCGAAGGTTTGGGAGACGATTTCCGGCTGTTCTTCTTTTATGATGCGCATGATGCTGTTGAGGGAGGGGTATTCGAAGACGACCGTCAGGGTTTCGTCGACGGTGCGTTCTTCCGTTTCGGCGGCGGCAATGGCGGCGGCAGCGGCTGTGCGGTAGGCAACGATCAGGCCGCCCGTGCCGAGTTCGATGCCGCCGAAATAACGGACTACTATGACCAGAATATCGGTCAGCTCGCGGGAATTGATCTGTCCGAGGATTGGCTTTCCGGCTGTGGACGAGGGTTCACCGTCGTCGCTGACACGAAACGTTTTGCGGTCGGCGCCGAGCATGTATGCCCAGCAGACGTGTCGCGCATCGTAATACTTTTTCCTGTATTCACGTACGTGTTCCATTGCTTCCGCGGGCGTCCGCACGGGGATGGCAAACGACAGGAAACGGCTTCGTTTCTCCGTGTAATGGCCTTCCGATACGGTTTTTACGGTTCTGTATGTGTCTTCCGCCATTCGCAGGTTCATTTAATCGGGGATATGCGTTTCCTGTTCATCGCGGAAGGCGCGGAAATCTTTCATTATCTCCTCTATTTCTTCGATGAAATAAGGGTCTTTGACCTTATCTTTGACCGATTCATAATATTTTTCGATAGCCGGGAGAGCGCATATATCTTTGCCGCGAAGCACAAAATACGGCTCCTCATTCGCTATGCATTGCTTAATCATCTGTATTGGATTCTTCATACGGAAATATATTTTTTAATGTTTAATCTGTGCCTTGCCGGCTTTCAATTCTTCTCTCAGGAAGGGGGCGGTGCAGCTCTTTGTTTTTGCCGCGACAAACCGTTCCGGCGTTCCGGTAAAAATCACGTAACCGCCTCCGCGCCCGCCTTCGGGACCCATGTCTATGATATAGTCGGCTGATTTTATAATATCCATGTTATGTTCGATGATGATGATCGTATTTCCCTTGTCCACGAGTTTGTTCAGGACGCCGAGCAGGACGCGTATGTCGTCGAAGTGCAGTCCTGTGGTCGGTTCGTCAAGGACGTAGAGGGTTTTTCCCGTATTGCGTTTCGACAGTTCGGTCGCCAGTTTGACACGCTGGCTTTCGCCGCCGGACAGGGTGGTTGAGGGCTGGCCGAGCTTAATGTATCCCAGGCCGACGTCCTGCAGCACCTTGATCCTGTTCAATATGGCAGGCACGTTTTCAAAAAACTCGACAGCCATGTTGATCGTCATATCCAGTACGTCGGCAATCGACTTGCCGCGAAAGCGCACTTCGAGTGTTTCGCGGTTATACCGTTTGCCGTGACAGTCTTCACAGGGGACGTATACGTCGGGCAGGAAATTCATCTCAATCGTTTTGTAGCCGTTGCCTTTGCATGTTTCACATCTTCCGCCCGAAACATTGAACGAAAAACGTCCGGGTTTATAGCCGCGTATTTTCGATTCGGGCAGTTCGACGAACAGGTTGCGTATGTCGGTAAACACGCCGGTGTATGTTGCCGGATTACTGCGGGGCAAACGTCCGATCGGTGCTTGGTCTACGTTGACGATCTTGTCGATGTGTTCGATACCTTCGACCGCCCTGTACGGCAGGGGCGATTCAATCGAACGGTAAAAATGCCGGCTCAGCAAAGGCTGCAACGTATTACTTATCAGAGAGGATTTGCCGCTTCCCGATACTCCCGTGACACAAATCAGCATGCCCAGGGGAAATGATACGTCGATATCTTTCAGGTTGTTCCCGCTTGCGCCTTTCAGCGTTATGAAGCGGCCGTTACCTTTCCGCCTGAATGCGGGAATCTCAATGGATTTGAGGCCGTTGAGATAGGCAGACGTCAGGGTGCCGGACATCAGCATTTCGCGGGGTGTTCCGGCGAAGACCACCTCTCCTCCGAGACGTCCCGCTTTCGGCCCCATATCTACTACATAATCGGCATTGAGCATCGTTTCCTTATCGTGTTCTACCACGATGACGGAGTTTCCGGCGTCGCGCAGTTCTTTCAACGAATTGATAAGACGCATATTGTCGCGCTGGTGAAGCCCGATGCTCGGTTCGTCCAGGATATAAAGCACGTTCACCAGCTGGCTGCCGATCTGTGTGGCAAGGCGTATACGCTGACTCTCGCCGCCGGACAGGGAAGCCGAAGAACGGTTCAGCGCAAGGTAATCAAGCCCCACGTCGAGCAGGAATTTCAACCGCGAACGTACCTCTTTCAATATTTCCGCCGCGATTGCTTTCTGCTGCCCGGATATCTTTTCTTCGACGGACATCATCCATTCGTACAGTTCCGAAACATCCATTTCGGACAGTTCGGCAATATTTTTGCCTCCTATGCGGTAGTGCAACGCTTCCCTGTTCAGGCGCTGCCCGTTACATTCGGGACATACGGACGTGCTGATAAACTGTTCCGCCCATCTCTGCGCCGACGCCGACGCTTCGTCTTCCTGCTGCATTAAAATGTATTTGGCCACGCCTTCGTAAGACAGCATATAGCTGGAATATTCATTGTTTATGTGCAAGCGTTCGTCCGTTCCGTTCATGATCTCGTCGATCGCATCTTCGGGCAGGTCACGTATCGGAGTGTTGATTGTCGCACCGTGTTTTTTACAAAGCGCGTCAATCTGCCAGAAAATCATGGAATTTTTATATTTGCCGAGCGCAACGATTCCCCCTCCGTGGATACTTAGCGCAGGATCAGGAACAATCTTGTCCATATCCAGTATGTTCACCGTGCCCAGCCCTTTACAGCGCGAACAGGCGCCATGAGGGGAATTGAACGAGAAATTATGCGGCGCCGGTTCGCTGTACGAAAGTCCCGTCACGGGGCACATGAGGCGACGGCTGTAATAGCGCACTTCGTCCGTAAGGGCGTCGAGCAGCATGATCAGTCCGTCGCCCTGTTTCATGGCTATACGCAGGCTCTTTCCGAGCCGCTGATTTTCGGAGCCGCTGACAAGCATTTTGTCTATCACAATTTCGATACTGTGCATTTTATAACGGTCGAGTTTCATCCCGTGGGCTATCTCTTTCAGTTTGCCGTCGACGCGGACATTCAGGTAGCCTTTTTTTCGAATCTGTTCGAACAGTTCCCTGTAATGTCCTTTCCTGTTACGTACGACGGGCGCCAGAATGTACGTTTTGCGGTCTTTATAATCCTTGAGGATAAGGTCAAGGATTTGTTCTTCGGTATATTTGACCATTTTCTCGCCGCTCAGGTACGAGTACGCCTCGCCGGCCCGTGCATACAGGAGGCGCATAAAATCGTAAACTTCGGTCGTCGTACCGACCGTAGAGCGGGGATTGCGGTTTGTCGTTTTCTGTTCAATGGAGATAACGGGGCTTAGACCGCTTATTCCGTCAACATCAGGCCGTTCGATGTTGCCGAGGAAATTACGCGCGTAGGCGGAAAATGTTTCGATGTAACGCCGCTGCCCTTCGGCAAAAATCGTGTCAAAAGCGAGCGACGACTTGCCGCTTCCGCTCATACCGGTGATAACCGACAATTTGTTTCGCGGTATATCAATATCTATATTTTTCAAATTATGAACACGCGCTCCCAGTACGGATATGTATCCGCGTTCCTTTATCTTTTCGTTTCCAGACATTTTACTGTTCTCTCTTTTTTCATTCATACACTGTTATTTTTCCTCAAAGGACGCATTTGACTGCGTCGATTTTCAATTCGGATTCGCCGGTGACGGAGATGTGCTCACGTAAATACTCTTTTTCGAATACCACCTTCATATTTGATATTTGTTCGGGGCAAAGATAATTGTATTTTTCTTGTATTTACAATATAAGTGAAGGTATTTTTTTGGAAATAAGATAAAAATGCCCTATATTTGTGAGGATTCTTCGTATTACGAATTTAAATGAGAAACAAAGTTGTTCGGATATTTTTAACCGTAACCTTGTCAAAAAAAAATATTACATTATGAATACACTCTTTATATACTGGACATTAAAGGACTTGAAGAAACGATTTACCGCCGATTTTCCGCAAATCTGTCAGGCGGCAAAGGAATCGGTATCGGTAAAACAGTTTAAGGAAAAAATCACGGAACTGTTTCCGTATGATACGGTCCTGCAACTAATCCGTTACGACGGGGAAACCATAACCGATTTCTCAACAGGCAAAGAAGTTAATATCCGGACGGTTTCCCTGCTGTATTCCTTTCTGCGGAATGAAAATTCCTGCAATAACGCAACGGCCGACACGGTGAAAACCGACCTGATTGCCGACCTGTATTTTATTTTCCGAAGCTTCCGGAACGTACCGGAAAAGATTCGTCACAAACCTGTCCCGGAAGCGAATGTTGTGCAATGTGCCAAACGCTGGGTATCGGGATTAAACCCGGATGTGCGGCAAACGCGCGAAGCGAACAGGCAACGCATCATTCATAAACTTATCCGGCGCCTCGAAAGACGCCATTCCGTTAATTCCCCGTACTATCTTTCCCCGTCCCTGAGTTTTGAGGAAAAACAGCGCCTGGTGAACGAATGGTGGTACAGTCACCGTTTCCAGCTACGCATGGCCATTAAACACCCCGACGAACTCAATTTTTACCTCGACAATACATTATCCGACGAAACGATGAACGTACTGCACGACGCCAAAAAGAAAGACATCCCGTTTTTTGTCACGCCGTATTACGCCTCGTTATTAGACATTTCGGGAAACAGTTTTGACGACCGCGTCCTGCGCTCCTATATTTTATACACGAAAGAGCTGGTCGAAACCTTCGGGGAAATAAAGGCGTGGGAGAAAGAGGATGAAGTGGAAGCCGGCAAAGCCAACGCCGCAGGCTGGATTTTGCCCGAAGGACATAACATACACCGCCGCTATCCCGAAGTGGCAATCTTCATCCCCGATTCCGCAGGCCGCGCCTGTGGCGGACTGTGTGCATCGTGCCAGCGCATGTACGATTTCCAGAGCCGGCGGCTCAACTTCAACTTCAAGGAACTTTTGCCGAAAGAATCATGGCCTGTCAAACTCAAAAAACTGATGACTTATTTCGAGGAAGACACGCAGCTGAGGGACATTCTCATCACGGGCGGCGACGCGCTGATGAGCCGCAACACCACATTACACAATCTTTTTGACGCCATCTACAAGACCGCCCTGCAGAAAAGGAAAGCCAATGAAAGCCGCCCCGACGGGGAAAAATATGCCGAGATACAGCGGATAAGGCTCGGCACCCGCCTGCCCGTATACCTCCCGATGCGCATTGACGACGAACTGATCTCCATACTGAAGGAGTTCAGGGAAAAAGCATCAAAAATAGGCATTACCCAGCTGATTGTGCAAACACACTACCAGACGCCGCTCGAAATGACAAAAGAATCAGCCGAGGCCATAAAACGCATCCTGTCGGCAGGCTGGATTGTGACCAACCAGTCGGTTTTCAACGTCGCCTCGTCGCGGCGCGGACACACGGTCGCACTGCGCAGGACGCTTATAAACAACGGCGTTGTCCCCTACTACACCTTCTCTGTGAAAGGCTTCCGCGAGAATTATGCCGTATACGCCCCCGTTGCCCGTTCGATGCAGGAACGCGCGGAAGAAAAAGTTTACGGTACATTAAGCGCGGAAGAACAGGACGAATTTGTAACCATACTGCGAAACCATATCCCGTACACAAAGGAAATAAACAACTTCCTCCTGAAGAAAAAACATCCGTTCACGGCAACCGACCGGAGCGTACTGAACCTGCCGGGCACAGGCAAAAGCATGACATTCCACCTCGCCGGCATAACGGAAGAAGGGAAACGGATTTTGCGTTTCGACCACGACAGCACACGCAAACACAGTCCGGCAATAGAAAATTTCGGAAAAATATACATCACGGAAAACAAATCCATACTCGCCTACCTGAAACAGCTGCATGAACTGGGAGAAGACATAAAAGCATATCACTCCATCTGGGAATACACGGAAGGCCTGACGGAACCGAAATTCAAATTATACGAATACCCCGACTTACCGTTCCAAATCACAAAAACCATAAATCACATCGAAATCCGGTAAAAACAACCCTGACTTCGCACGGCTGCACATATCACCCGAATCACACGACAGCTACCAGTTCGCGACTGATTGCGTGTATACCGTTTATAATTCGTTCCCTTTGCTGCGGGCGCGGGGTTCTAATCCCGGACGCATAGTGTCCAAGCTGTCGTTCGTTGATTCCGGTTGCACGGGCAATGGCAGAGCGGGTCAGTACACCATCAAGGCTGTGAAGTAAAGCCGATGTGTCCATCATAAATTCAATTTCATAATTTCCGGTACGTATATCATCAGAAAGCCGGTCATTGTCCTTAATACATCCTTCAATATGAAACCGAAAGGCCTCGGCAAAACTGCGCTTGACGCCTTCGAGCGTTTTGTTCGTGGATAGAACGACACCGTTAATAATATCTCCCACGGATGTAGCGCAATAATTTTTTTCACACCAGGAGATTGTTGCTTTTACTTTTTCCATCTTATCATTATTTTATGCAAGGCTGTTACTTCCACCCTGCTTGTTTCCAAATATTGTTTAATAAAAACTGATCCAAAACCTCATTCGGTTTGCCGTTTACGGTTACCTTACCTCTCTTAATCGGATGTTTGAACTGACGATGGTCTCCGTTCGTGTATTTCAGATACCATCCGTCCATCTCCAGCATCTTGATCACGTCTTTTACCTTGTATCGTTTCATTGTTTCTCCGTATGATTGCTTGACAGGGACAAAGGTAGTGTTTTCACTATCAAAAACAAGTATCCCTGTAATTATTTTTTCCGGGTTATGTTTAAATGCATTTTCGTTGCGCGTGCTCGAAACGTTGTTGCGTGTACTCAAAACATCGTTGCGCGTGCTCAAAACATCGTTGCGCGTGCTCAAAACATCATTGCGAGTGTTCAAAACATCGTTGCGCGTACCCAAAACGTCGTTGCGCATGTTCAAAACATTGTCGCGCATACCCGCATCGTCGTTTTGTATGTTCGCGACATTGTTGCGAACACACGAAACATTATTCATTACGTTTTTCGCTGCAATTCCCTTTTTTCCAGACGACGAATAATGTCGTCTTCATATCAGCGCACGGTTAACGGCGTTTGTTTGGAAGATTTATTCTTAGTAAACAGCTTGCGCGCGTACTTTATTATTATTGATTATATATATTGCCTCCGCACTCAAAGCGCTCCTTCTTCTATCAGATTATTCATCAAGGCATACATGGCAAGGCCGGCTAATTTACAGCGATAATACGCAACAAATTAACATCCGACAACGGTTACCTCGTCTTTCTCCGTCCACCGCAGGCGTTTCGACCATGCGGGCTTGTTCGGGCGGCGGTCAAAGATTATCAGGTAACATTTCGCCGGTGTGCCGTTTTTCGACTGTAGAAGCACCGGCGAAAATGTATCGCGGTAACGCAACGTCTGACGGAGACCTTCCGTCATCACCGCATCGAAGGAACGTCCCCGGCGGAGCAGTTTAATTTCGAGTATGTTCCATGCGCCGTTATATTCTACGGCCAAATCCATGCGGCCACGTCCGGCGGCATATTCCCGTTCGATGCGGCCGTGCCCGTT
>JAITDQ010000094.1 GCA_031282485.1 Tannerella sp.
TGAGATTAGGAAAAACGCTCGAATTTTATTTGATGAAGTTGCTAAAATTTTGAGCATAAATTTTGAAGAAAATTGACGACATTGTCGGCCGCTTTATAAAAATCACACACGATACATAAGGAGACACACTCGCCCAAACTTTCAAATCCGAACACGGCAACTATTCAGATAGTTTCCGTACGGAAAGCGTTCTGTATCGACAGGATCAAATAAACGAAGGTAAAAATCCGGGACATTTTAATATTTCCATAAATTTTTTTCGACCACGACGCAGTTTGACGTTGTGATGCTATACCTTTGCAAAAAAATGGATGAAAAACTAAGAAAAATAAGTCTTGTTATCAGAGTACGAAAAAAAACAAAAAAAGAGGGATTTCATACGTGAAAAAATGGAGGAAATATGGAAAAGTATCAGTGCCTGCCGATCGTTACAGAATAACGTTTCCGGATTAACGAAACTTTTGACGGAACTTGAAAATTCGACATTCATAGTGAACAATTATGAGCCGCACTTGAAAAATACGAATACATACGGATACAGAATATCGAAAAACTCAGACGAATGTTGGATAGATGTTTTTTTTAACCAAAACAAGGATACTCAAATAGAGGTTGCCTTTGTAGTAAACATGTTTGGGCTTGAATACAGATATCGTAAGAATTTAGAATGTGATGTATATGATTTTCTCTCACAGGTTTTGTCGCAGTTTGACGAATGGAAAGCAGAATATCAGTCGTTTTCGGAAAGAATGGAAAAGTCGGACAAGTTGAACGACATATCGAAAAACAGCGTGACAGTCTGGTTACGAGAGATGTTAAAGAATAGCAGTTACATTTATTATATTGATGAGGCTGAAAATAAATCGACTTTGCATATTCAACTAAAAAAAGGAATGCAATTGGATATTCCAATTTATTATAAAAGTTTTCAGAAAATAATGCCTGATTTGCCGGATACTATCCAAAAATATGAAGACTTCGTCAATAATTGCGGTATAAAAGTTTTGATTTCGAACAGCAATCCGAAACAAGAATGGAATATAAATTGATTATGGGTATAAAAATTAACACTACCGAACTGCATAAGATTCTTGAGATTACGCCTGCCGGTCATAATATCATGCTGGTTGGCAAACACGGTATCGGCAAATCGAAAATTATCGAAGATTACTTTACCGGCCAGTCGAAACGGATTGTAACGCTGTTTCTGGGACAAATGAGCGACCCGGGCGATATCATTGGTCTTCCCGTGTTGGATACTGTCGCCAACAAAACCGATTTCCGTCCGCCATACTGGTTTCCCGAAGACGGAACGCCGATTGTGCTGTTCTTAGACGAACTGAACCGTGCACGTCCTGAAATTCTTCAAACGGTGATGGACTTGACGCTCAACAGGACGCTTGCCGGAAAACGTTTGCCCGAAGGAAGTCAAATCATTTCGGCTGTCAACGAAGGAGAGGAATATCAGTTGACGGATTTAGACCCCGCTTTGTTGTCGAGGTTCAATGTATATTATTTTTCACCAACCCCAAACGAATGGCTCCTGTGGGCTGCCGAAAACAGACTCGACAGTCGAATCATTGATTTTATCGAAAAAAATCCGGACTGCCTCGACAGCCCTGCATCGGAAGATACGGGAATGGAAAAAACCGCCGACAGGCGTTCATGGCACAGAGTTTCGGAGTTACTCGCCCCGGTGGAAAAAGTCAATAAAACAATCGAAAAAATGATTGCCGGAGTAGTAGGCGTCAGCGCTGCGCTGAAATTTGCAAACTATCTGACAACACATTACAGCATCGACGCTAAAAAGATTTTGACCGATTTTGAAAAACACAGGCAAACAGTCGAAACCATGCCGGCACATGAATTGGCGGTGCTTAACGACGGCATGTTCAGAATTGTGGAAACGGAAGACAAACAGGATAAAGTGCGGAAATATGTGAAAAACATCGAAGCATACATCAAATGGTTGCGCGAAAACAAACGTAACGAGGCTATTGCTCACTGGACAACATTGTTCGATTCGGAAACGTATCCGAAAACGAAAATCGCGGTACTGACTTATTCGCCTTACATTTTTCAGAATATCATGGATTTTATCAAGCATATCAATCTATGACGCCGGTAGAAGAACGAATACAGGCTGTTGCCGACAAATGGTTTATCAGAGAACCGCTGCTGTTCATGACACTGATGTCGCATCAGATAACGCCCAACAAAGGACTGCGTCACATAATGCGCTGTGGACAGGGTCGTATAGAATATTGCTGCGATAACAAAATTGAACAGTTGACCGACAAACAGTTTGAGGAAAATTTGCGGGCAGAAGTCATCCGGATTTTGCTCCGGCATCCGTACCGGCGTTATAGCGGTAAAAAATATACGGCATATCTGGCAAGCAATGTTACGCTGAACGAATATTATTCGTTTGAATACCTTAAATACAAAGTGCGGGATTTCTGGCGTGGAAAAGGCGGATATAATAAACAGACTTTCGAGTTTTACTACAATGAAATTCTAAAACTTCCCGGCGCTCCGGGCGGTAGCGGCATCACAAATAATCAGGACGAAGATGAACAAGCCGCCTTATGGAACGAAGATGATTTCATGGACACAAAAATAAAGGAACTCATCGAATGGGCGCAGACAAACATGCAATGGGGAAGTATGCCGGGCGCAATGGTCGAAATGCTGGCGGCAAGCCTGAAAATCGAAATAGATTATCGCAAAATACTGAACGGATTTCGGGCAACGATACTGTCGAGCGACAGGACGCTGACACGTTTCAAGCCAAGCAGACGATATGGTTTTCAGTATATGGGCAAGAAAAATCGGTTTATTACCAACTTGCTGATTGGCGTTGATGTGAGCGGTTCGATCTCCGACGATGAAGTAAAACGGTTTTATTCAACCGTCAATCGCTTTTTCAGATACGGGATTCACTCAATTGATGTATTGCAGTTCGACGCCGACATCAAAGGCAAACCGTTTACCATGAAAAAAGCGCAAAAAACAATTCACATAAAA
>JAITDQ010000116.1 GCA_031282485.1 Tannerella sp.
CAGACGTGCGCGACGAAACACAGCCCCGCCGTCAGCCGGAAAAAGAACGGCGTACCGGAAAACCCCTGCCCGCACAGACCGGAACCGGCAATAAAAAAGAAACGGCGACGGCAATGCTCCGCAAACAGGAGACGCTTCTTCCGGCCACGGCGGCGCAGAACAGCGACACGGTGGCGCAGAACATTGACATGGAGGCTTTGACCGCGGTCGCTGTACGGGAAGACCGGGAAACGGAAATCCTGCCGGTCGAAAAACGGAAGGGAAGGATAGCAGGGATTGTTACCGACCCGCAGGGCGAGCCTCTTCCCGGAGCAACCGTAAGATACAGCGGTACGGATACGGGCGTCATAAGCGACCTGAACGGCTACTTTGAACTGCCCGAATCGGAAAAAAGGGAAATCCGGATTGATTTCATAGGTTATGAACCGGTAAATCTTGTTGCCGATACGAATAAGACGATGTTGGTGGCAATGAAGGCAAATACCGTTATGCTGAACGAAATTACGGTCGTTGCCTTCGGCAGGCAGAAAAAAGAAAGCGTAGTAGGCGCCGCCCCATTGCCGGAGGAAAAAAACGTCAGACCCCGGCCCGTTATCGGAAGAAAAGAATATAAAAAATACCTGAAAGAGAACAGGCTGACGCTTCAAAGCGAAGACTGCAAAGGAAAAAAAGGCGCGGTAAACCTGAAATTTTCGATAGACGGCAACGGGCGTCCAACAAACATCCGCGTAATAAAATCGCTCTGTCCCGAAGCCGACCGCGAAGCCATCCGTCTGATAGAGCGAGGGCCGGACTGGACGCAGGGCAGTCGCGGGGAAGTTGAAATAAAAGTCAACTATCCCTGAATATAGGGGCAACCCCTGCGGTCGCCCGTTAATCTCAGGCATTGTCAAGAAACAAACATTACAATAATGTGAATTGTTTCGCTTTAAATGAGCGACCGTTGCGCCCGTCCCGTTCGGGACTTTTGCCGCCGTTGTGATTGCTTTGCTACCGACATTTCGTCCCCATACGGGACACCTGAGATACTATTATATGTTTCAACTTTCGCAAGTAGCCATTAAGCAATTCCAGTAAGGGAATTGAGATTTCCCATGGTCGCAGTTCGACGGACGGGGGGGCGGGCATCCGGTCATTTCCTGCCGCCTTGTTTATTCAAAAAATTCCCGTATCTTTCTCTGTAAAAAAACTTTTTTCATCACATGCGCTTGGAAATCTTACAATTTTCATCTAATTTTGGGGCGGTAATTAATTATGTACAAATAAAATATTATGGCAGAACTAAAACATCCTATTCGTGAAGCCGAACGGTATTTGCAAAATGCAAAGCAAATCCTCTCGGAAAAAGCCGAAAAAGACGGCGATTACTATAATGACAGCAAATATGTCCGTATGGCCGGCAATACGGCATGGAACGGTGTGCTTGTCGCCCTTGATGCCGTGCTGGGAATACGCGCCGGACTGAAAAAGGGTCAGCGTCCCGAATTTAAAGACTATCAGGACGCTATTGCTCAAAAAGATCGTAAAATGACACGCCCATTACTGGGCGCTTATGAATCTTTACACAAAGCTTTGGGTTACGACGGCAACCCCCGTTACAAAATAGTGCAGGACAGCTTGGAACAGGCCAGGTATATCATCGACTGGGCGGACAAACATTATCAAAATTAGGTTTACACTTCAAAATCAATAAAAACCGTATTGTCGTAATCGCAATTTTGTCTGTAAAAACAATGTCCTAAAAAGTCTAATACATAAAAATATGCATTTTTTTATCCGAAAAACTTTCCATTACAAAAAAAATGATTATTTTTGTCATTACATAATCAACTTATATTTTTAAACCATTGATACACGGAATAATAAACAGAAATCGTAAGGAATGAGAAATAAACAGAATATTATTGAACCGGTCCGCAAGGTTATTAAAGCTGTCGGCACGGTTATTAAAGCTGTCGGTACGGTTATTGAGCTTGTCGAAATAAGCGCCCAATAGAATATCTTATATGTTATAAATTTTTTATCCCATTATAATGAAAAAGTACTTATTTTTCGGACTCACATTTTTGCTCTCCTGTTCGGCCGGAAAGGAACCGGCGAAAACGGAGACAGACGCTCACTCAATAGTGGCAAACCCGATGAACCTGAACTACCGGTTCCAGTTCAATGATCCCGGCTGGCGCGAGGCAGCCGACCCTGTCTGCGAATATTTCAAAGGGAAATATTACCTGTTTGCATCCAAATCGGGCGGCTACTGGAGTTCGCCGGATTTGAAGAGTTGGGACTTCATACCCACGAAAAAGATTGAAACGATTGAAAATTATGCGCCCACAATCCTTGTGCTCGATGATACGCTGTATTTTATGGCGTCGTGGGAGCCTGTTAAGATTTACAAAACCGCCAATCCCGACAGCGATGATAACTGGGAATTAGTCGACAGCAAGTTTCATTTCAATGCGGAAGGCTCGCAAGACCCGGCATTTTACCGGGACGACGACGGCAAGGTTTACATGTACTGGGGTTGCTCGAACGTTCATCCCATCTATGGCGTGGAAGTAGATCCGGCAAACGGCTTTGCCGTAATGGGCGACGCCGTACCGTTAATCGAACATCATTCGGACAGATACGGCTGGGAATCGTCCGGCGAAAACAACGAGCGGAACCGGGACGGCTGGAACGAAGGGCCTTGCATGATTAAGTACAACGGGAAATATTACCTGCAATATGCCGCTCCGGGAACGGAATTTAGAATCTACGCCGACGGCGCCTACACAGGCGACAGTCCGCTCGGCCCGTTCACATACCTCGAAAGCAATCCGTTCTCATTCAAGGCCGGAGGTTTCGCAGGAGGCGCCGGACACGGACATACGTTCCTCGACAAATACGGCAACTACTGGCACGTGGCGACCATCAAAATATCGCAGCGTCATACGTTTGAACGGCGATTAGGATTATTCCCGCTTTACTTCACGAAAGACGGCCTCCCGGCGACGCAAACGGTGTGGACGGATTACCCGTTCGTGATACCCGACGGGAAAACGGATTTCTCGGCAGACGACCGCTCTGCGGGCTGGAACCTCCTGTCCTTCCGCAAGACAGCGACCGCCTCGTCCGAACTGCCCGGTTTTCCCGCAGCCAACGCGCTGAACGAAGAAATCGAAAACCGGTGGTCAGCCGCAACGGGCAATCCGGGAGAATGGTTCTGCGTCGACCTGAAAGCCGTCCTGACCGTCCGCGCGCTGCAGATAAACTTTGCCGATCAGGATTTCACGATTCGCGCACCGCATGAGCCGTTTGCGTATCAGTACGTCGTCGAATCGTCCGGCAATGGCGTCGACTGGGAAACGCTCATCGACAGGAGCCGCAACACAAAAGACGCCGTGCACGAACTGACTGTCCCGGACAATCCCGTCAAAACCCGCTATCTGCGGATTACGAACAGGAAGGATTTACCCGGAAAATTTTCGCTTTACGGATTCCGCGTCTTCGGCGAAGGCAACGGTAAACGTCCCGCAAAAGTGACGGGCGTCCGTGTTGTCCGCAACCCCGAAGACCACCGCCGGTATTCGCTGACATGGGACAAACAGGACAATGCCACCGGCTACATTGTCCGCACGGGCATAAACCGGGAGCAGTTGCTGAACGCCGTCATGGTTTACGACAACCGCTACGAAGGCGGATTTTTCAACCGCGATTCCCGCTACTATTTTGCAGTAGAAGCGTTCAACGAAAACGGCGTCACCTCTTCGACCGGGGTTTTTGAGGCTG
>JAITDQ010000020.1 GCA_031282485.1 Tannerella sp.
AACAGTTTCGGCAACGGGTCGGGCATGCGTGTCAGTCCGGTCGGCTGGTTTTTCCGCACCCTGGACGAAACTCTGGCAGAAGCCGTCCGAAGTGCAAGTGTTACCCACAATCACCCGGAAGGCGTCAAAGGAGCGCAAGCTGTCGCTTCTGCCGTTTTTCTTGCGCGAACGGGAAAATCAAAAAAGGAAATCAAACGCTATATCGAAACTGCGTTCGGCTATAACCTGAACCGGCGTTGCGACGACATCCGTCCTCATTATCATTTCGATTCTTCCTGTCAGGGTTCCGTCCCGGAAGCCATTATCGCATTTTTGGAGAGTACGGATTTCGAGTCGGCCATCCGTTTGGCCGTATCCCTGGGCGGCGACAGCGACACGATTGCCGCCATGGCCGGCTCAATCGCCGAAGCGTTTTACGGCGGCGTTCCGAAAGACATCGCCGAAGAAGTAACCGACCGGTTGCCGGAAGAATTTCTGACGGTGATTGAAAAGTTTGAATCGGCTATATAAAAGTATTGCATTAACTGTCCGACCTGATGAATCAGTCGTCCGGAATAGCCGGAATGTATGTATGAAAATCACGAAATAATTTCGCCCTGCCACAATTGTTGCAGAAAAATTTGCCACGGCAATATCAACACTTCATCCACCATGCGGGGATAAGGGTCGTTGCTGACTATTATTGATTTTTTTACCGGATATTCTTCGGCAAAAGCTTTTAATCCTTTCAGGTGACGATGCCGGACTTCGCTTGTTGCCTTCACTTCTACGGCCACCTCGTGGTCGCCAAGCACAAAGTCGATTTCAAGTTGTGAGGCCGTGCGCCAGTAAGCAAGCGGATAATTTAAATCGGAATACCGGCTGTGGGCGTAAATCTCTTCGTAGATAAAATGTTCGAAAGATTTTCCGAACAGTTCCGTGCCGATTTCAATTTTCCCTCTGTTTAATAATATATTCACTATGCCGACATCGAACAGGTAGAATTTTGGCGCCATAATCACGCGACGTTTGGGTCGCTTTTGAAACGGGGGTAAATATCGTCCCAACAAAGTATCTTCCAAAATCTGAAAATAAGATTTCACCGTGGGAACGCTCACGCCTGCATCGACGGCAATATTCGTGTAATTAACCGTTTCGCCGTTAGTCAAAGCGGCAATTTCCAAAAAACGGCTAAAAACGGCAATGTTTCTCAATCGGGCTTCCGTCGCGATTTCATCTCTTAAATAACTGCCGATATAAGCAGACAGTAACTTTTTCGCATTGGGTGTATCGTAATGTTTGGGCAGCAAGCCGTTGTTGACTGCCCGAAACAAATCAAAATCGGGGATTTCGCTGCTCGTAAGCGGATACAACTCATAACGCAACGCTCTTCCGCCAAGCAGATTAGCGCCCGAATGTAAAATCTTGCGAGGGCTTGAACCGCTCATGACGAACCGAATGCCTTTATTGACAATCAGCCAGTGAATTTCGTTCAACAGTTCCGGCAATCGCTGTATTTCGTCGATCACCACCAGCGAAATCGAAGGATTTGCCGAAATCATTTCGCGAACGAGTCCGGGATTTTTAACTAACCGTTCGTAATCGCCCGTCAGGAGCAGGTCGAACCACAAAGCATCAGGGAAAAGCTGTTTCAACAGCGTACTTTTTCCTGTTTGTCGCGCACCCCAAAGGAAAATACTTTCGTTGCCGGCGCCTTCAAAAATTTGTCGTCTTTGATACATGCTTCACTTCCTTTTTAGTTTTAAAATTACATGTAAATTTAAAGTGTCACTTTAAATTTACATGATAATTTAAAGTTTTTAGAAACGCAAAGATAGTGATAATATTTGAATTGACAAACTTTTGCAAACATTCAATTCACTTCCAGCTCTTCCCACGAAGGAAGCTTCGGGAACTTGTTATGAGGTTCCGTTTGATACCAGTAGGTTACCGATGAAATGTCGGATTGCTGCGGCAGATAACGTCCTCCGTGTCGCCAGCCCAGGTCTTGAATCGTTATTCGCAAGTCTTTTTCGAAACGTACCGGGTCGTTAATATGCCAGCGGTACAGGCCAAAACGCTGCTGTGAACGGTATGTGCCGTCGGGGCGTATTACCTGATGCAGGCCGGCGTAAGGTGTGCAAAATTCTTTGTACTGTCCTTCGCGGTCAAAATTGTAGGAGCCGCAAAAGTAATCTTCCGTACCGGTGCCGCAGACGGTAGGAAATTTGGTGTCTCCGTCCATGAAGAATTTAATTTCTCCTTCTCCCCACCAGCCGTTATTATTGACGCCCCAAGCCATGTAAACGCCTACATAGTGTCCTTTTCCCTTCACATTGTCGATGATTGTGTAATCGGACGTCGCGTTCGGGTTGGTTCTTCTCCACTGGGCATGAAAACAGGCTGCGTCTTCCGGGACTTCCGTCAGGGTATAATCAATCTGGTAGTACAAACTCATGGCGTCCTGGTCATTGATGTTTTCCATTGTGATTTTACATTTTTTACGGAAAGGCATCGTCCAGTAGCAATTGAATGCGCTACCCGGATTCACGCAAACGGCCAGCGACGACAGCGGCGCATAGACACCCCAGCCCATGCCGAAAAAGTCGCCGACGGGACATTCCACCGAAGGTTCCTGTTCGTCATCCCAATAAATACGCATAATCGTGAAACGCCAGTTGCCTGTCGGCGTCATCCAGATATGCTGAATGGCGCCCGGCCCCTCTATTTCTGCGATGGTAAACGTCTCCTTCGGCTCAATCCGGATATACGGATTCACCTTCCATCCCTGTCCCAAATCACGTGCGGCATTCGATGCGTTCGCCACGTTCCGCCTGTCCCTGTCCTTAATATCTGCCATACCGCCCTTGCCTTTTTCTCCCGTGAAATTTTCGGGACTGATGGAACGGGTTTTTGCATTTGACAGCCGAAACAGATTGCCCATATTGTTATCAAGGCCATCATACGGATACTTCTGGGAAAATACGGTTAACGATGCGGTTAACACTGCGATTGTTAATAAAATTTTTTTCATTTGTCTGCATTTTTATAA